>QGFZ01000002.1:0-300000 GCA_003149065.1 Ruminococcaceae bacterium R-25 | reverse complement strand
TCGAATCTATTATGAGCGAGCTCTCTTCCCTGGGCGTGACCTTCAGTTCCTCCAGGTCGTCCAATGTCGCGCGGAACATATTGTCGACGAGCGATTCGACGGAAGATGCCTTGGACTTTATGACCTTAACTTTTTCAAGGACATCAGGATCTTTATACTTGATCTCCATTACTTCGCATGTTGCCTTGATCGTGGCAACAGGCGTCTTGATGTCGTGGGAAAGTTCTGCGACGAGCTCTTTTTTGCTTCTGTTTGCTGCATCTTCGCGCTCTTTTGAGCGTTTAAGCGCATCTCTCATGCGGTCAAAAGATTCGGTGAATGCGCCGAAATAATTATGCCTGTAAATGTTGAGCGGAACATCAAGGTTGCCTTTGGAAACATTCGCTGCAAAATCCGTGAGTTTCCTGAACGGCTTGATATAGAAATACCATACGGCAAAGAGCAGGAGCATGCCTGCAAAATAAGCCGCTCCGAGCGTGATCAGCATCTCCGTTCCGGACATCTTTATTATTTTGGAATATTCACTGCTCCTGACATCAAAAGCGATCTTTCCCGCGATCTTTCCGTCCTCGTTATAATCAAAAACAGACATGCCGTCTTTTATGAAGCGGTTATTCGTGGACTGATAATCGTTATCTGTGACCAGGACTATTTCACAGCCGTATTTTTGCTCGACAGACTGTATGTCATTTCCTGCATGGAGCTCTTCTTCGATCTCGCCGCGTTTTGTATTCAGCTCTAAAAGATCTATTGAAAGAGCCGTTTCCCTGCCCTGCATGTTCAACAGGATAAAGCCTGTTAAAAGGATCACGAGGGAATAAACGACCGCGATTACCTTGATCTTCATCAGTTTGTCTCCAGGATATAACCTGTGCCCCAGACGGTCTTAATGAACCTGGGCTCATTGGGGTCCTTTTCGATCTTTTCGCGAAGGCGCCTGATATGAACGTTCAGCGTGCTGTCCGAATAGAATGAGTCGCCCCAAACTTCATCGAAAAGGGTCTCTTTTGTAACTATCGTATTCTTATGTTCATAGAGGCAGGAAAGAAGCTGGAATTCTTTGGATTTGAGAGATACAGTCTTTCCGTCTGCGGTGCAGCTCATTGTGGCAGGATCGATCGTAAAGATCTCATCAGTGGTTTCAGCCTTGGGAGCGCCCGCCTGCTTTACGGCCTCAAGCCTTTTGAGCTGGACCTTAACTTTGGCGAGCAGAACGCTTAATGTATAAGGCTTCTTTATATAGTCGTCGCCGCCGATGTTGAGCGCCACGAGCACGTCGTCATCGCTCTGGCGCGCAGAGATAAAGAGGATCGGCGTGTCATACTTTTCGCGCAGGGTCTTGCAGAGCGCAAAGCCGCTCTCGTTGCCGAGATTGATGTCCAAAAGGAATATATCAGCGGTATTATCTTTCAAAAAAGAAAGGCATTCTTCAGAAGACGCGCACACTGCACAGGTTACTCCGAACATCTCGAAGTATTCCTGCGTCATGCGGGAAAGGTCCAATTCATCGTCAATTATCAAACAGTTGTAGTTCATATTTTGAAGTATAGCACAACTATCTATGGGCAGGACCGTTTCGGAAACCATGTAAGAAACAGTTAAGGATTGCGCAAGGCTTGTGTAAAGTATTCTTCCCAATCCAGTCGTACAATCGCAGTGTAAGAATTCTGACAATCTACCGAAAGGACAAACAAATCAAATGAATACAGCAATACTTAAAGCTACAGACCTCTGCAAGACATTCTCCAACGAGAGCGTACAGCAGCACGTATTAAAGAACCTCAACATCGAGATCAGGAAGGGCGACTTCACGGTAATAATGGGAGACTCCGGCGCCGGCAAGAGCACACTCCTTTATTCCCTCTCCGGAATGGACCGTCCGAGTCTGGGTTCCATCACATACGGCAACGAAGAGATCTCAAGATACAACAACGATAAGCTCGCGCTCTTCAGAAGAAAGCACTGCGGCTTCGTCTTCCAGCAGAACTACTTAAACGACACCATGAGCGTCTTGGATAACATCATCGTTTCAGGCCTCCTTAAGAGCCGCGACAGAAAAGCTATCGCAGCACGTGCCAAGGAACTCTTAGGTCAGGTAGGACTTGATGAGAAGTGCTACAACAAATTCCCTAACCAGTTATCCGGTGGCGAAAAGCAGAGAGTTGCACTCGTAAGATCAGTTATCAACGAACCTGAGATCCTCTTTGCCGATGAGCCTACAGGCGCTTTGAACTCACAGAACACCGAAGCGGTCTTAGATGTCCTCACAGAGATGAACAGAAAAGGCCAGAGCATCGTAATGGTAACGCACACTGTCACGGCAGCTGAAAGAGGCAACAGGATCCTCTATTTAAGAGACGGCGTTATCTGCGACGAGATCTCACTCTCGCCTTACAACGGCGCTGACAAAGAGCGTCACAAGGAACTCCGCAATTTCCTTTCCGACATGGGGTGGTAATTTATGTACAAGTTATTTTTCATAGCAAAAAACAATTTAAAAAAGCACAAAGGCGAAGTTGCGATCCTTTTCGCACTGATGTTTCTCGCCGCTATGCTCCTGTTCTGCAGCATCACGCTGATCCTTTCAGGCGACAAGGCAGTCTCTGTATGCAAAGATAAGTATCACGCAGCAGACCTCATCGTAGACGTGCCTCAGATGGACAAAGAGGAATTGAGGAAGATAATCGAATCCGTCGATGCCACCGAAAAATGCGAGATCGTTCCGGTCGCGCAGATCGCAGCAGATTACTACTACGGCGACATGGATTCAGAAGATGCAGTATCTTTTTCCTACTACATTTTCGACTCCTCCCTGCCTACATATCTCAATGCATTTCCTGAAGAGTTCAAAAACCTGAAAGATGACGAGATAGTTCTTCCCTATTACCTCTCATATACGAACGGCATCGGCGAAGATTACCATATCATCATCGGCGGCAAGGACTATGCCTTTAAGGTAAAAGGATATGCCGAGAATCTTTATTTCGCGACAACGATGAATATCAGCGGCTTCTATGCACTTGTCAGCCACGATGTTTTCGAGGAGATCTGCGGAAAAGTCGATCCTGTAAGCGTCCAGCTTTTCGCGAGCTGCAAAACTAAAGAAGGAACCGATATAGATGATTACGATGTAGCTGTCCAGAGAGCTCTTCCCAGCGACATCACACCCTTTACGGTAACGATCGATACCATGAATGTTGCAACCACGGCTATCACCACGATCGCGAGCTCGCTCATCATCGTTTTCACATTGCTCCTCATAGTAATGTCAGTCATCATCATGCACTTCTCGATCAAGAACTTTATCGAGCTCAACATCCAGAATATCGGCCTTCTCCAGGCAACCGGATATACTGCTAAATCGCTCCGTCTGGCATGCATCACAGAGCAGATGATAATCGGTGTCATCGCAACTGCTGCAGGCATCTTAGGAGGCGTCCTCTGCACAGATCCTTTGCGCTATCTTTCAGGCATGCTCTCAGGCTTATCAGGCTTTGACGGCATCAGCGTGCCTGCTCTCGTTTCAACTATCGTAGGAATCCCTCTCATGGTCCTGGTCGGTTCTTTCATCGCAACCAGATCTTATAAGAAACTCACAGTACTGGAATCTTTGAGGAGCGGCATCACATCACACAATTTCAAGAAGAACCACTGCCCTCTTGAGACAAACCGCATGCCGTTATCTCTTGCGCTTGCCTGCAAGAACAACTTCGGTGCGCTTAAGAAGAGCATTTTCGTGATCCTCATCATCGCGCTCCTGACGATGTCCACATGCATCGGCTTCGCCCTTTTCCAGAACTGGGCACTCGACAACAAGACACTTTTGAAACTGGTCGGATATGAGTTCTCGGATATCGAGGCAGGAACAGTCGGCGACGAAGATTTTATCGAGACTGTCAGCAAAGATCCAGCAGTCAGAAAAGTAAATACATTGACGACATTCCAGTCGGTCGAGGTCTCATATCAGGATAAGACCACGTCTCTCGGCATCGACGTTTACCGCAATGTAAATGCTCTGGAAAACAACTACTTTCTTGAAGGACACCTTCCCGAAAAAGAGAACGAGATCGTTCTTACCAACATGGAATCCGATATCCTTGGTGTAACTTTAGGTGATATCGTCAATGTAAAATCAATGACCGGTACAGGAACAGTTCCCTACATTGTTTCCGGCATCGATCAGAAGATGAACAACACAGGCAAGAAGGCCATGATGAGTGAAGCAGGCATCAAGCGTATCAACTCTGATTACCAGTACATGTCAGCACTCATTTTCCTTAACGATCCTTCCAAAGCGAAAGAGGTTAAGAAGCAGTTGGAGAAAGACTATCCTAATATCCAGTTCATGCTTGGTGAAGACGTTATCGGTTCATCCATCGAGACAGTCGTTAAAGCCATGGAAGGCATCTGCGTGATCTTCGTCATCGCAACATGCTTTGTCGTAATCCTCACCCAGCTCCTGCTCACCAGGGCTCAGGTCATCCGCGAGAGAACTGACCTCGGCGTATCAAAGGCATTAGGCTACACCTCCGGCGAACTGATCAGAAGGACCCTCATGACAAACATGCCGACCATCACCATCGGTATCATCCTCGGCATCCTCCTGCACATCGCCTTCTCGAACCAGCTGTTCCTCACGGTCTTCTCCTTCTTCGGGATCAAGCAGATCATCTTCCAGACTGATCTTATCTGGTTCGTAATAACAGCAGCTCTCATCCTCGTCTGCGCACTGGTTACCGCATTCCTGAGCAGCAGAGGAATCACCAAGTTGGAACCTGTAAGAATACTTAAAGAGGAATAAGTTTTTTGTGTGTGCCGGCGCGGGATGAATATTTGGCAGCAGCAATTGAATATTTATCGGCGCCGGCGCCGAAATACGGGTTAATAGGTTAATAGACGAATCGGGCTGATCCCATGGAAGCGGGGTCGGCCCTTTTTCGTTGAATGCGGTTGTTTTCATCGCCTGTTCCGTACGTGTTGACATTATGTAGACGAAAATCGGAAAATCGTCTACAAAATGAGCAAATCAACGCAATTTTGCACATTCTGTCGACGAAAAATGAAAAATCGTCTACAAAACGAGCAACACGGTTATTTCACTTTTATTTGCAAGAGAATCGCCACCAAGTGAAGCTGTTTCACATTTTGTTTCACGCAAATCCGAAAACTGGTGACAAAAAGTTGAATCCGGGACCCTGCTTTACACCATTTCACATTTTAAGGACTCAACTTTTACACCATTTCGAAATTATTTAATTTTGGTGTAAAAAAAGGCCCGTTTTTTACACCATTTCGAAATAATATCAGTTTGGTGTAAAACCTGGGCTGAATCGCACAAAAAAGGCGAAAAGCAAAGCCCACAGCCTGCACTTGATACACCAGACAGAGGCTGAAGCGCAACAAAAACGACGGACTAAATCTTAGTCCGTCGCCTGTTCCGTTCGTGTTGCTTATTACACCGTCTTATAACTCAGCATGTAATAACTTGTCTGGCCTACGCCGACCTTGGCGGTGCCGGTCTTGACCTTGGTGAGGGTCTTGTTTGCAGCAGCCTTCTCGGGTGTCAGCTTGTAGTATTCTTTGAGGCCGGCAGAGTCGAGCTTTTCGAAAGTGTTAAGGTCGATCTGATAGATCGTGAAATTTAAAGTCATTGTGCCGTCGCCGTTGTTCTTTGCGGAATTGACAATGCCGATAAGGTTGTAAGTGTCGCCTCCGCCTAACTGATACCAGATCTTGCCGTCAGCGTAGTATGGGCCGGAGGGCTGGTCGCCGTAAGTTGACGGCGGAGCAGAGAGCTTTTGGCAGTCTTCATCCTTCAAAAGATATGAGAAATACTTGCCGATAGAGTTTCTGGCATCCTCGACCTTGAATGTCTCGTAAGATATATCGCCCTTCTTCTCCGCAGCGATCTTGCTGCTTGCATTGATCTTGAAATGAATAAATACAAAATCGAGATAGCGTTCAACGCCTGCCGTTTCCTTATCGAAATTTTCGAAGTAGACTTCGGTGAAGTTTGAAATGAAAGTATTTGCGTTTGTCTGTGATTCTCCGGAGAACGTGATGATCTCGCCATCGGAGGAATCTTTGGAGGGCATGACGCTCGCTGAAGGCTCTATTACCGGTTCAGGGGCTGCAACACCACCATCGGAGTCAACAGCAACCCCGTCCGGGTCCGGAAGATCCCTGTCAGGGTCAGTAAAAACAATGGAATCCAGTGTTTCTGATGATGTCGTGTCAGTACCGGAGGATGTTCCCGTGGACGACTTTGTGTCGTCGCATCCTGCGAAAACGCCCAGCGCCAGGCATGTGCTTAAAGCCAATGCACAGATCTTAGTTTTCTTCATAGTTCATCTCCCATATTTCAGATTCTGAAAATCTACAAATAAACTTACACTACCGAAAAATCAAATCGGCATCAAACTAATGACAATTGTACACCGGAAAACAGTGTCTTCCGTATGCCGGCCACAGCTCCGGGGGAAGCTACTTCCATCCCTCATTCGAAAAAACATTCATGTCGATGTAACGCTCAGTGCCTTTGTAACCCTTTAAAACATGGCGGTTCGAGTACTGCCATATCGTCCAGTCGACGTCTTTGGGAACAGATTTATAAACGCTCCTGTACCAGATGCCGCAGTCGCTGAAATCATCTTTTACGATCGACTCGTATGTTTCGCTGCTGACATAGATAACAGGCTTTACGCCATAGTGTTCCGTGAGTATGCCGATCATGGAGCGGAGCTCCTTTTTCACTGCGTTCACATCAATATCATTAACGTCATGGAAATGTCCGTAAAATTCGACGTCGATGACGGGTGGGAGCATGCCGGGAACGCTCTCTACAGTGCTGCAGAATAATGCTGCCTGCTTTTCGCCTGACGATTCAAAACTGAAGAAATGATAAGCTCCGATGCGGAGGTCTGTTTTCGAAGCATTGAGCCAGTTAGCTTCGAAACAGCGGTCCACGGTAGAAGACCCCTCGGTGGCTTTAATATAAGCAAAATCAATGCCCTGACCCGCTAAAACATTCCAGTCGATATCGCCCTGGTAAGAAGATACGTCGACGCCTTTAATATTGTAGCCTGAAAGTTCCGGGTGATTTAAGTGAATGACACTGGAATATAACAGCGCGCAGATAACGGCACAGAATAAGATCAGGCCTGATAAAGCGCAGATTACTATCTTGTTTTTCTTCTTCACCGCCCGCATAAAGTCCTTTCCAAAGCTAAGACATTATAACACGCGCGATTTTAAGGCAGATTGGTGTCATTGATTTACGATTTTTGTTATTACACGCGCGAAAAAGAATATTTGCGGATAGGTTTTTGCAAGAAATATACTGCTTTTTAATATATTAATCCGGACCCCGGTAGTATCATTCAAGCTCGTTATCAGGAAAAAATAAGGTTTTCGGGGAATTATGGAAAGCGCTATCAGAAAGAGAAATACAGTCGTTATTGACGAGAAGACTCCGCTGCTTTTACTCGCGGGGCCCATGTTTCTTGAGCTTTTCCTGAACACCATGGTAAACAACGTGGACACGCTGATGTTGAGCCACTACGACGAATATGCCGTAGGCGCTGTCGGCAATGCCAATACGATCATGTTCATGATGAACATCCTCTTTAACGTTATCGCCACTGCCACGAGCGTCGTTGTTGCGCAGTATCTCGGTGCAAAGCGCTTCGATAAGATGAACAAGATCTATACGCTCGCTGTCCTCGTAAATCTCGTAATCGGCATCGTCTTGAGCGCTGCTTTCTGCGCGGCTAATCCTCTGATAATGAGATTCCTGCACGTATCAGATGAGATGCGCCCCTACTCGATGATCTATATCTACATTGTCGGCGGCGGCGGATTCCTCATGGCGGTATTTAACGTTATGCTCCAGATCTTAAGATGCAACGGCTATCCGAAGATCGGCATGTACGTAACGCTCGCGATCAACGTCATCAACATCGGCGGAAACTACTTATTCTTATACGGTCCTCTGGCGCCTTTGAACATGGGCGTTGCAGGCGTTGCGATATCTACGGTTGCCGCAAGAACGTTCGCCGTCATCGCTGTTTTCGTATTCTTCTTCGCGAAAAAGATCGGCAAGATCTCGCCCCGTTATTTGAAGCCCTTCCCCACTAAGCTTTTGGGAAAGATGATCAAGATCGGACTTCCGACGGCAGGCGAAAACCTCACATATAACCTCTATCAGACAACGCTCCTTTCATTCATTAACGCAATGGGAAATGACGCGGTAAATGCGAGAGCTTACTGCAATACCTTGATCGCTTTTGCGATGATCTTCTCCAACGCCAGCGCGATGTCCACGCAGATAATCACGGGACACTTAGTCGGTGCCGGAAAAGAAGATGCCGCATATAAGCGCGTATTTAAGACACTTAAGACTTCGATGCCTATCACGATCGCATTGGCTTCGATCAATGCGCTCCTCTGCAGATATACACTGCAGATCTTTACTGATAACGAGAACATCATAATGCTGGGCCAGATGATCATGATCGTCGACATCTTTGTCGAGATCGGCAGGTGCCTTAACATGACATTCGTCTGCAGTCTAAAGGCGGCCGGAGCATATATCTTCCCGCTCCTCATGGGCCTTATGTGCAACTGGGGCTTAGGCCTTACGACAGGATATCTGGTCGGCGTTGTCATGGGTGTCGGTGTCGCAGGGATCTTTGCAGGAACCGCCACGGACGAATGCATCAGGGGTCTTATCGTCATGTACTACTGGTACAAGAAAAAATGGTACGGTAAATCCGTAGTCGAAAAGCAGAAAAAGAACGTGCTGATAGAAGAAAGCACATAAGGATTTCAAGCATAAAAAAACCTGCATACGGTCCGCATGCAGGTTTTTTTATAAATGATTCAGTTTATTCGATCGGTTCGAAATCAGCTGCGCCGTGCTTGCAGAGCGGGCAGATGAAGTCATCCGGCAGTTCATCGCCTTCGTAGACATAGCCGCATACCTTGCAGACGTAGCCCTTCTTGCCTTCTGTCTCAGGCTTCGGCTTAACGTTATTCTGATAATAGGTGTATGTCATGGTCTCCTTCTTGGTGATCACGCGGGATTCAACTATGGAGCAGATAAACATGCCGTGTGTACCGAGATCGACATAATCTTCGACCTTGAGCGAGAAGAACGCGTTGATATACTGCGGGAGGAACCTCAGGCCGTTATCGGACCTCATCTCTTCGATGCCCTCAAACTTGTCCACAGTTCTTCCGGTATGGAAACCGAAGCGCTGGAAAACAGAGAACGGTGCATCGGTGGAAAGGCAGTTAACATTCATTTTGCCTGTCTGCTCGATGACGTGATGCGAATAGTTCTCCTTGTTGATAGTTACGGCAACCCTGTTAGGTGTGTTTGTGACCTGGGTAACGGTATTGACGATGAGACCGTTGTCTTTTTTGCCGTCATTTGAGGTAACGACGTAAAGGCCGTAACCGATGTTGAACAAAGCCCTCAGATCGTTCTTGTCAGCCGTGTCAGACTTTCTTGCCTGATACTCGCCGCAGAACTCTTCTGCCAGTGCTTCGAGCTGCGCAGAGCTCTCTTCGTTTAAGGCAGACTTGATGTGGACCGTATTCTCGGCAAATGTGCAGTTCTTGCAGTTTTCGAGCATGCCCTTCATGATCTTGGCAGCCATCGGTGCCCAGGAGCCGTTTTCGATCAAGCCAATCTTGTGGTTTGCGAAATTACGCTCGGTCAAATGATGGATGAACTCGCGCATGAATGGGAAGATCTCGGCATTATATGTCGTGGTCGCAAGGATTATCTTGCCGTAACGGAAAGCATCCTCAACGGCCTCTGCCATGTCACAGCGTGCGAGGTCATTTACCACGACCTTGGGACAGCCTTTATTTCTGAGCATCTCAGCGAGTTTCTCTACAGCAAACTTTGTGTTGCCGTAAACGGAAGTATAGGCGATCACGATGCCTTCGGTCTCCTGCTGGTATGTTGACCATGTCTGATAAAGGCCGATGTAATAACCTAAGTTCTCTGCAAGGACAGGTCCGTGCAGAGGACAGATTATCTGAATATCAAGATTTGCGGCTTTTTTCAGGACCGACTGAACCTGTGCGCCGTACTTTCCGACGATGCCGATGTAGTATCTTCTGGCTTCGCATGCCCAGTCTTCTTCAACATCGAGAGCACCGAACTTGCCGAATCCGTCAGCTGAGAAAAGCACTTTGTCAGCTGAATCGTAAGTCATGAGGACTTCAGGCCAGTGGACCATCGGTGCAGCAACAAAATTCAATGTGTGTCTGCCGAGCTCGAGAGTGGATCCTTCGCCCACTACTATCTGCCTGTCTTCAAAAGCCGTGCCAAAGAAATTCTGCATCATGGCAAATGCCTTGGATGAAGAAACGATCTTGGCATCAGGATAGGATTTTACAAAGTTGACAATGTTAGCCGAATGGTCGGGCTCCATGTGCTGGACTACGAGATAGTCCGGCTTTCTGCCGTCCAAAGCTCTCTCGAGATTGTCGAGCCACTCATGGGTAAAATTCTTATCAACAGTATCCATGACGGCGATCTTGTCATCTTTGATAACGTATGAGTTGTACGCCATACCGTTGGGCACGATATACTGGCCCTCGAAAAGATCGATCTTGTGATCGTTGACGCCAACGTAAATGATGTCATTTGTAATCTGCATAGTTATTCTCCTTCGCGTTTATTGACGTCAAAGAAATCGTCAACAATATTTTACAAGATGAGAACAACAAATAACAGTAAACAAATGTGGAAATATACCGGACTTAGTACGATGCCCCGACGTTGATATCTTCGATCTCAAGCTCCATCAGGCCGTTTGATTCGAGATATTCCCTGACCTTATCGAAAAATCCGGCCGTATCTCCGCCGCCCAAGCCTTCGAATGTCTCCTCGATCTTTCTTTCGAACCTGTCGGGAGAAAAAAGAATATCCATATAAAGATGCTGCTCAAGATCGTCATTGACCTCCCTCATGCGGTCGAAAGAAATGACATAGTGCATCTGATCGTCGAAGAAATACTTTTCTTTCTTGATATACACGGTATATTTCTCGCCTGAAAAAGCCAGGTTGCAGATCTCTTTTTTGTAGAGCTCGAAAACCTCACTGACGGTCTTGAGCGAACCCGCTTCGCCCCTTAAATCATTGGCCTTTTCGCTGTAGTAGTCTTCGTTTTCCCATTCGCCGGTGATCTTATCCAGATCACCATAAGGATCTTCGCCCCGGGCAGCCTGAACGATCTTATTAAACATCTCGTGGCTTCCCTTCAGCATACTAGTTCTTATCGTGAAATAAAGGGATACGATGAAGTCAACCGCCAGGAGCACTGTGCCGATAATAAGAAATTCCTTAATGAAGATGCCGACGATAAGGCAGACCAGACTGAGCAGAAACAAAGGGAAAAACGATCTCAAGAAGAACGTGACAAACAAGATGACTCTGAATTTCCATTTGCTGATCTTCGGTTTATTTTCTTCTTCCATACCCTGGACCTCTTATTCTTTCGGGAGTTTTGCGAAAAACTTGATAGTAAACGGTATGCAGATAAGGCTTGTCATGACATCTGAAACAGCCTGTGCGGTCTGAATTCCCGCAAGTTTAAAGACAAAGCTGAAGACCAAAAGGATCGGGATAAAACAAAGTCCGTTTCGAAGTGACGATAAGAACGTCGCGTTGAACTTGTAGCCGATACTCTGGAACATCATGTTGTTGCATACCTGGAAGGGCACGAAAAAGAGGGCGATGCACTGAGCATGAAGCGCGGGAATGCCTATCCTGATTACTTCCGGATCGTCTCTGAAGAACTGGATGCAGTTTCCTGCGCTTAAGAAAACGATAAAGGATGCAATACCTAAAAGGAGCGTTCCGAATGTCAGGGTGAAAAAGAAGCCCTGACGGACACGGGTATACTTTTTCGCGCCAAAGTTAAAGCCGGCAATAGGCTGGAAGCCCTGTCCGATGCCAAGAACAGCACTGAAGATAAACATGCTGATCCTGTTTGCTATGCTCATTGCCGCGATCGCTGCATCTCCGTAAACGCCGGCAGCGTTGTTCAAAAGCATCGTCGAGATGCTGGCAAGGCCCTGTCTTGCAAGGCTCGGAAGGCCCGTCGTTATTATGTCTCCCAATGTGGAAATGTTGAAATTGATATACTTGGGCGACAGCGATGTCTGGGTCTTTTTGAGAATGAACATCGTCAGGAGCAAAGCCCATGAAACATACTGGGAAATAGCTGTTGCAAGGCCTGCTCCCAGGATTCCCATATTCATTTTCTGCATGAAGAGCATGTCGAGGAAGATATTGAGGACGCCGCCTGAAGTAAGGCCGATCATGGCAAAGAACGCGCGGCCCTCATACCTCAGGATATTGTTCATGACGCAGCTCGACACTAGCGCGGGAGCGGCGCAGAGAATGCATATGGCGTAGGTTCTGGCATAAGGAAGGATCGTGTCCGTGCTGCCCAAAAGGCGCATCAGAGGCGTTACCAAAAGACCTCCGAATATGAGGAAGAAGAAGCCGGCGATCAATGCCGCATAAAAGCCTGTTGCCGCGATCTTCCTGGCGCTTTCAATGTCCTTCTGGCCTAACTTTCTGCTGATAATGCTGCCTGAGCCGTGGCCGAACATGAATCCCACCGCCTGCAGGATTGCCATAAGACCTAAAACGACACCCGTAGCGCCGCTCGCAGACGTGTTGATCTGCCCTACAAAGTAGGAGTCCGCCATATTGTAGATGCTCGTGACGAACATGCTGACCATCGTCGGCAGGCCGAGCTGGACAATAAGCGCCGGAACGGGCTTTTGCGTCATCATCTCATATTGTGATTTGTATTTCCCGTAAGAAACCATCTCTATCCTTCGTACCTCTCGTTTCAGTATTATAACTGAATTTCCTCATTAAGTTCGGCAAGGTAGGCTTCCAAAAAGGCATGGCGCTTTGCCGCGATCTCCTTGGCAGTCTCAGTATTGAGCTCATCTTTTAGCAGTAAGAGCTTGTCGTAGAAGTGCTGAACTGACTCTTCGATGCTCCTGCCGTGCTCACCGCCGTACGCGAAGGTCCTCGCGATCCCGATGGCTCCCATGGCATCCAGACGGTCAGCATCCTGGACGATCTTCCCCTCCAAAGTCTCAGGTCTCTTTCCGCGGTTCTTCGAAAACGACACGGAATTGATAGTCCTCACGATCTCTTCCGTGAGATCGTCAGAAATGCCTTTCCGGGCCAGAAAAGCTCTCGTATTTTCGTTATTAACATTGTTACAAAGCTTATGATCGTCGGCATCGTGAAGGATTGCGGCCAGCAAAACGACTGTCCTGTCACAGGCCGGTTCTTTGTCCAGGATCACGAGCGCATTCTTATAAACGCGGATCGAATGAGCGGCATCGTGGCCGCCGGAATTCTTTCCCTGGAGTTCTTTAATATATTCAACCGCTTCACTGATCAGTTCGTCGTTATTCATCGCTATCCTCATTGCGTCAGGCCCGTTCTAAATATAAAATGCAATATAAGTATAACAATCCCCGTCTCAAGAGGTAACAAAGATGTTTAGAAGGATCCGTGAATGGTTCAGTATCAGGCTCGCAAAAAATCCCGGACAGATAGTCCTGCTCTCTATCCTGTTATTCAATATCGCATTTCTGTTCCTTTCAGCATTTGTAATCAGCAAGATGTCCCTTACGGGAACTGAAGAACTGGGCTTTTTGGAGTCTGCTTTTTACACGATCAGCATGATCCTTGATGCCGGCTGCATCTCTTATGTCGTAGCAGATATCGGACCTCAGAATGCAGCTATCGCTATTGTGTGCCTCCTGATCGTCATCATCGGCATGATCTCTTTTACCGGCGCGGTCATAGGTTACATCACAAACTACATCTCGAGCTTCATCGAAGATTCCAATGCAGGCAACCGCAAGCTCTTAATTTCCAACCACTTCGTTATCCTCAACTGGAACTCGAGGGCATTGGAGATCGTAAATGACCTCCTTTACAGCGATTCGATAAACAAGGTCGTCGTGCTCGTGAGTTCAAACAAAGCCGAGATCGAGAAGCAGATAGAAGAAAGGCTTCATGAGACCGTAAAGCGCGAGAACAACAAGATCTTCGAAGATGCAAAGGACATGTCATTCTTTTCGCGCAAGATATACTGCAGTAAACATAAGTTTAAAAACAACCTCACGATCGTGGTAAGAGAAGGCGATGTGTTCTCGTCAAAGCAGCTTTCCGACATCTCCCTGCACCGCGCATCTTCGGTAGTCATCCTGGGCGAGGAAGTAAACAATTCTCTCTGCAAGTTCGCAGCAAGCGAGAAGGCCGACAGGTTCGACAAGGGCAATTCTCTTACTATCAAGACCCTGATGCAGGTATCAGACATCACTTCCGCATCTTATTCCAAAGACAACCAGAGGATAATCGTTGAGGTCACTGACGACTGGACATGGAACCTGGTCCAGAAGATCATCAGGAGCAAACAGGTCGACGGTAAGTGCAATATCGTTCCCGTCAGAGTCAACCAGATCCTTGGCGAGATGATGGCCCAGTTCTCACTGATGCCCGAACTTAATTCCATCTATAACGAGCTTCTCTCCAACAAGGGCGCGACATTCTACACAGCTCCCTGCAAGGAAAACAATGAGATGAGCTACATCAGGAACACGCTGGACAAGAACAGCCACATCATCCCTCTCACCGTACAGTCCGAGAATAATAAGAATTACAGCTATTTCATGGCTTTAAACGACCAGGATGCCGCAAGAAACAACGGAGACAAGCTTTCCGGAATTCCTATCAGGCTCAATAAGGATTTCTGGCTTGAGAAGAAAAAGATCATCATGCTGGGCCACAACAGCAAGTGCAAAGAGATCATGAACGGCTTTGCTTCGTTCCTCGCCGAATGGGACTACAAAGATTCCGATGAGCTCCTTCTCAGCATCGTTGTCATTGACGATGAGAAGAGTCTCGAAAAGATGAACTTCTACAAGGAATATCCTTTCGTTATCAAGACCGTTGCGGCCGAGCTTTTCGAAAAAGACCTGATCTGCGATTCGATCAACGAATTCTTAGAGCTCAACGACGAAGACGTAAGCGTCCTCATCCTTTCAGACGACCTGGTACCTGACGAAGAGGTCGACGCAGGAACATTTGCCAACCTCGTTTATGTCCAGGACATCATCAGGGACAAAGTCGAAGCCAATCCCGGATTTGACGTCGGCAGCATCGATGTTATCGCCGAGATCAACGACCCTAAGCACCACGACGTCGTCAGCAGCTACAGCGTTAAGAACGTCGTAATAAGCAACAGGTTCATAAGTAAGATGATCACCCAGATAGGCGAAAAGGACGCTATCTTCGAATTCTATCAGGATATCTTAAAGTATGACAGCGACAGCAACGACGGCTACGAGAGCAAAGAGATCTACGTCAAAAAGGCTAAGGATTTCTTCGCCGGAATGCCTGCCGAATGCACTGCAGATAAGCTCATCAGAGGTGTTTTCGATGCTTCCTACGATCCCGAGCTTCCGGCTGAAAAGCAGAATATCGCAATCGTCTTAGGAATCGTAAACCAGGACGGAGAGATCAAGCTGTTCAGCGGCGACCAGTCAAAGATCAACGTCAAAGTCGGCGAGAAGGACAAGCTGATCGTATTCAGCAACCACTGATATCAAGGTCACTTCATTATAAGTCTGTCTTTCTTCACGAATTCATGGATGGACCTCTTAAGGTCATTCAGAAGATCAGCAGATTTATTTTCGAGATCTCTTATCTTCTCATCCATCTTGCCGGATTCCACATAGAGCTGTGAGTTTCCGTCATCCAGCTTCTTCATTTTCTTGGCCTTATAGAAGTAAGATACGAAGTTATATGTGCCCAAGCCAAGAGTTATTGCGCCAAACAAAATAAGCGTACTGAGTGATCCGCTGACATGATCGGGAGTCTCAGAATATGCTTTGGCAAGTTCGAAAGCACATATGACAGTCACCATAAGGAAAAAGGCAGTAACGAAACACATGATAATAAACGAAGGCTTAGGATGCAATTTGGTGCCGTCCTGACCCCTTATATAATAGTTTTCACGCATTATATTGTTATGTGCGATTGCGGAATTTATCTTGCTCTTTTCCTTACGCAGATCTTCAATCTCTTGAGTATATTCGATCAGTTGCTTCTTTTCCGAATAAACTCTGGCAAGTTCCTTAAAGTATTCCTTGTCTTCTTCCAAAGCACTTTCAATTGCCTGATTGACCATTTCGGGATCATAAGAGAAATCCTCTTTTTCGATCTCGTGATCAAGCTCATTCATATTTGTCATATGAGCTGCAGCGAGCATTAAACCTCTGAGCGCGAGGAAATCGTGAGGATCCTTTTTCAGCATGAACTCATATGCATCAGTTGTGGCCATAAACTCTCCTCTGGAGAGATATGTCTCACCCGCCTCATGTATCTTGTCTTCCTTGAAGTATTCATAATCATAAGACGAACCGCAGAAAGTACAGTGATACATCTGCGTATCGCTGTCAACTCTGAGGCTGCCGCCGCAGGACGGACACTGATGTTTTTTGATCTTGCTGCTTACGGATACCGGTTCCTTTGCTTTTTCCTGTACGGGAGCTGACATTATCTGTCTGTCTTTTTCCACGAAAGCATTGATAGAATTCTTGATATCGACAGACAGTTCTTCTGCATCGGATTTAAGTTTTCCTAACTTCGCTGTGGCCGCAGATAATTCAATCTGAAGATTCGTTACATCATCACCCAGACCTTTTGCTTCTTTAACTTCCGGATAGATCTCCGTCATATTTACAAAGGCGATCAAGCCTATAAAGAAGACAAAAAAGAAGCCGAATACTGCTGCTGTAGTTACAGCACCGCTTGCAAGCAGAGGCACAACTATGCAAAGCAGGACAATGAAAAGAAACAGATCGAGGAGCCATAATGCGATGAATGTCGGCCGTGGTGCTTTTGATGCAAAATACCCTGTCGGAATTACATAATTGCGGTGATCATATTCTTCAAGACTGAGAGTATTTTCGATACGGTCTTTGTCACTTTTAAGAGATCTGATCTCTGAATAGAGCTTCGCGAGCTCTTTCAGGTCAGAATAGATCTTTCCCAGTTCCTTGAAGTACCCTTTATCTTCCTCCGAAGCACCGGCCATTACTTCGCTGACCAATTTTGGATTATAAGAAAAGCTTTTTGAATCACCTTTACGGACAAGGCCGTCCATATCCTTCAGATTAGCTGCTGCGAGCATCAATCCTCTGAGAGCCTGAAAATCGTGAGGGTCCTTATTCAGCACAAGCTTATATGCATCGGCAGCGGCTCCAAACTCATTTCTGGACAGGTTTGTCTCACCCATCTCATGAAGCTTTTCTTCTCTGAAATAGTCGTAATCGTAGCTCGAACCGCAGGAAGTACAACAGTACATCTGCTTTTCGTTATCGACTATCAGGCTGCCGCCGCAGGACGGACACTGGTGTTTATTAATGTTGCTCATTCCTTATTCCCTTAAAAATCAAGCTTACATTAAATCAGTTTTTGTCTTTGCCCAACACATATAATATATCAAGAGGCTGATTCAAAATCAGTACTAATATTTCATGTTATTGTCGATGTATTCGATCATCGGCTTCTTTCTTACCTCAGATTCATTGTCTTTATACCATGAGACGCACTCTTTAAGGCCATCTTTAAAGTCTTTTGTTTCAGGCAGTAATTTCAGCATCCTGCTTACATCGAGATAATATTCATAGTTATAGAAACTGAAATAGAGCCTCTGCTCAACATCTGCCGTAACGTTAACAAATTCAGGCGTTTTTCCCAGGCACGAATAGCAAAGATCGACCCATTCCTTTATGGTCACAACATCCTTGTTTCCGACATTCAGGATGTGTTCTTCAGGCTTCGTATCGATCAATATCTCCATGAGCTTGCAGAGATCTTCAACATGGAAAAACTGGAGCTTCATGCTGCCGTCTCCCGGCAGATAGAATTTGCGGTCCTGCATTGCGCAATCGAAAACAAAAGATTCACGGTACAAGTTATTCATAGGACCGTAAAGATACGGGGGCCTTATGATATATGCGTCAGGAATCCTTTCAAAAAGGGCCTTTTCTGCAGCGATCTTATCAGTGCCATACTTGCCCCAGTACTTATTCACAGCGACAGTGGAATCTTCTCTGAAAGGCTGGCTCTCAGTTTCAGGATAGACCGCGCTGGAACTTATGAAGATGTATGTTCCAAACGAACCAAGACCATCTAAAATCGCATTAATGTCATCTGCATTATAAGACGTGATATCAAGCACCGCATCGAAGGTCTGCTCCCTGATCAAGTCGCCAAGCTCATGCCTGTCGCACTTAATCAAAGTCACACCTGGGACCTGCTCTTTGGTTCCGCGGTTTAAGACGTACACATCATAACCACACTCAGCAAAATACTTTGCTGTGTACTTGCTTACAAAAGTTGTTCCGCCTGTAACAAGGATCTTTTTCATATGTCAATTACCAAATTCGAAAAATGCCTGGTCGATTACAGGCTCGATCTTCAAATAGTCTTCCCAGGAAAAAGCGGTCTTCAACACTTTGGATTCGCCTATGATCCTGCAGTAATCTTCCATAAAGCCGGGATCGTAATAGTTAGGTATAAAAAGCGAAACTTCTTCAGAATAATCTTCGTCAGTAAAGCACATATCGCAGTACTTTCTTAAGATATCCATCCCTGTTTTTTCCTGATTCTTAACGGCTTCCAGGTCTTGCTCCTCAATTACTTCCTCGTGATGGAGTTCACCCATATAATCGCGTCTGATAAGCCAAGTGATGAAAAAAGCAATATGGTTGCCGGCATAATCCCAAATGATCTCCTCATCTTCGGGAGTTAATTCAGCGGGTGTCTTATTCATCTGTTCACAGTAGCCCTGTCTCGCAGTATCGTACTGCCATTCAGCCTTGTCTATTGCCATTACCTGTACCTCCCTGAAAATAAATTGAGATTCATTTATACCTCTATCGATCTCTCGCCTATTACGTGACCGTTGTCATCAGTGATGAGAACGACGTGGCGGAGGAACTTCTCGTCGACCTTAAAATCGGTGTGACTGGTCGAATCAAGATAGGCGTCAAGGCCCGGATCTTTGTCGTAGTCGTTGATCTCATTGGCGGCTTTGCGCATCTGGCTCGAGATGATCTTTGCAGTGGCCGCAAGTCCACTGACTACGGCAATGGTTCCGAGAAGGATCACTTCTATTACTATCAGGACCGTAAGGAGCGCTGCCAGGAAGCCGTCTGCATAAGACTGGTTGGTGATCATCCAGATAAAGATGGAAATAACCGCTGCAATGGCTATAGGGAACCATTTAAGAGGGCCTGTTGCGAGCTTAACTGCCCAGTCGAGCTTATCGATGACACTCGTATTCGGAACCTGGCCGCTCGCTTCGCCTGTTTGTCCGTTTACGGCGAACTGGTACTGGCTTCCTTCAAACTCGACTGTCATGAACCAGACGGGGAGCAGGCAGTATTTAACGGAAGCGTCGCTGATCCAGGTAAATCCCTTGTCGAAACGCTTTTCGAATTGATCGTATTTCTTGAAGGCGATGTCGGACTCGTCTCTGGAGAACTTGCCGATCCTTCTTATGATGCGCTCTGTCATGTCAGACGGAAGCTGCTCGTATTTGTCGGCATAGAATCCCTGCAGATATCTGCTCTCGAACTTGACCATGTCCTTGTAATCGAAAGGTTCGATAGCTTCCATCAGTTTGTTGGCGATCTTTACGGATGCGTCAAAAGGAACACCTTTTACATGGTATGTCATGCTAGTGTTGACTTCGTAAATCGTCTTAGTGGTACCTCTGCCAACTTTGCCGGTACCGGACATGTCGGAATGGACGACGCAGTCCATAAGCCAGAACGGGACATAAAGAGCGGTCATATTAGTGAGCCTGCTCTTTGTCTTGAAGCCCCATGGCGTGTATTTCTTGGTGGCGAGCCAGGCCATCATGTTCTTCTTGGCCTGATCCTTGTCGATCTTGAAAGGAACAATGTAGTCGGGCTTGAATTCGCGGCTCATTCTTCTTGTGATGAGCGCAGGAGAACCGCAGAAAGGACACATGGTGGACATCGTGTTAGCGTCTGCTACGAGAGCCGCGCCGCAGCTGTTACAGACGATTTCGTGACGCTTCTTGTCCTCTTCGGACATGTCGCTGTCACCCATGTAATCGTGCTCTTTGGAAATGCCCAAAGATCCTCTAGGTTCGAGCGTATCTGCCGCGTAGATATTACCGCAGTTGCGGCACATCATGGCGCTGAGCTCAGGTTCATATACTATATTCGAACCGCATGACGGGCACTTAACGGAGTCTGCCGCAAGACGTCCTTCGCCATTGTTCTTTACGGGAGCGCCTCCGAAAGGATTTACTGCCCCCGCTCCATTTAACGGTCTGCTGTTCCACAAAGCCATAAACTGTACCCCTTATTCCCTAAACTGCTGAAATTATTGCTTTGCAAGATATTTAAAGAAAATTGAATCCTGATAATCGTCAGTATAGAACTGGTTATTTACAACGTATGCATATTCTATCGTCTCATCGGCTGCCTGATTGATGTTGCCAAAAGAACCGACCATTTCCTTGCGGTCAGGTTCACCGGTCAACTCGCTTCCTGCAATAAGGTAAGCATTAACAAAACCCGGGAATATCATGAGTATCATGGTGAGAATGATAAAAATGAGACCGATAAACTTCTTTCTGCCCATCTTCGCTTTTTTTGCGAGGCGTGCTGCATCTTCATCGTAAAGGTCTTTGAAAAATCCTGCCAGGAAGATACACATTATGATCCTAGACGGCATTGAAGCGCGCATGGCGAAATCGTTGACCCATGTCATCATATAAAGAGGAATGAGCGTAAGACAGATCGCTGCGCATCTATAAAAAGCGTTTTTCTTAAACCTGCTGAAAAGAATAGCCGATACAGGCAGGACTTCAATTATTATGAAGCACAGATAACAGATGATAAAAAGCCCGATCGAATCGTAGAATTTCCAGGTGAAACCTGTCTTTCCGATGGCCTGGGAATTACCTGTATAAAAGCTCCCGAATACCAGAAGGATTATTACCGGTGATACGATGTTGACCACTGTAAACAGGTCTTTAAGCGTGCCTTTGATATCCTGTCTCATATCTTTTCTGAACATTGCCGTCGCTACAACGGGAAGCAGACCGAAAACTCCAAAAGGCGAATATGCGAACAGCAGTCCTCCTGTAAGACCAAATGTCCTGGTATTTACAGACAACATAACAAGTACAGTTATAAGGAAGCATGGAATGCACTGGTGGTATACATTTGCGATCTCACTGAGATTGCAGTAGTAAGCCATATTTGGAACCCATCCCTCGATAGATGTCCACAACGGATACCCTGTTGCACTGTAGACCAGTGTCGGAATTACATCGAGGCCTCCGAAAAACATAAAGAATATCGGCTGCGTTACACAGGCGCGTACGTTGATCTTTACCATTCCAAGAAGCGTCAGGAATATTCCCATTGCAGACCAGAGCATCAGGAATATATCTGCCGCAGTGCGCCCGAAAATCTTACCGGCCAGAGCAGCAGGCATCCAATACGTGAAATAATACATCAAGGCGGTCTTGCCGCTCGTCTTGCCGATGATATTGATAACGTCAGGATTGGTCTGGGTCGAATAATCGTAGATGACAGGCCATTTATATGAGATAAGATCGCTCAATGTCGCTCTTCTGATAGCATGATCCTGAAGCGAATAAATGAATTCTCCAATTCCTGAAAAATACGCGAGGAATACTGCAAAAAGAGCATATCCGATCAGATATTTAAGAGGAATGACTATATCGTTCGTGTTTAAAGCATGACCTGTATTTCCTGCCCTGATCTTTGTGCAGTCATAAACGGCATAAGCAGAAAAAGCAGCAAGGCATAATGCAAAAGGAATTCCTACATACCATCTCAGATACCCTAGGCAGAAAATAACCACCGGAATAACCAAAAAGCTGACTGTCAGACCGTACCACAGCCTGAAAGGTATCTTAACTCCAGATGATTTTTTCCTGCTCATTCCTGCCTGCTTTCTGAAGACGCCGCCAAGTACTTAAAAAAGAACGTGTCTTCATAACCGTCTGCCAAACGCAGCATGACTGACTCCGTATATTGTTCAGTTGAGTAATAGCCACCGACTTCATCACCAATGATGCAGCCGAATGAACCGATGTCATTCTCATAATGCTGTTCGCCGGTAAACTCGCTTCCCAGAATTAGGAGAAGATCAACAGATACCGGGAATATGCAGATGACTGCGAGAGTAAGCGCCAAGAGGCACCTTTTCGATTCCTGTTTGGGGCGTTTTATCTGCTTTCTTACTCTTTGTTTTTCCTCTGCAAACATCACGGCAAAGAGCTCCGTAAACATGACTGAAATAATGAACAGTGCAGGAAGTGATGCACGCATAGAGAAATCGTTGAAATATGAGATCCTGTAAACAGGTATTAAAGCAAGTGTTATGACAGAAGCTATGAACAACGGTTCCTTCTTCTGCTTCTTCCAGAGAACCAGAACGAACGGAACTACCTCAATGATCATCAGGAGCAGCCAGAACAACAGGAATTCTCCGAAGTTCCTGCAGAAGGTCCATGAAAAACCACTCTCATCCGATGCCGAAGTGCTGACCATGTAATAAGGTCCGTAAATGCCGAGCATAACCGCACAGGAAATGATCCCGAAAGGATTAAAGATCTGAAGTATAACGTTGGATCTCTTTTCCGGCTGTAATTCTTTCCTGAATGCAAGTGCAAGTGCCATCGGTATCATACCGATTGAAGCCCACGGTGAATAAGCAAAACTAAGGCTTCCGATATAACCAGCCGACCTCACGTTGGAAGACAGCATTAACATCACTGTAACGATCCAAATCGGCACGCACTGGTTGAACACGTTGGAGAGCTGGGTAAAATTGCTCATATATGCAAACGTCGGAAGCCAGTGCTCGACCGCCATATATCCATCATATTCTGTAAGTTCATAAACCAGATTGGGCAGTGCATCAAGTCCGGAAAACGTGATAAAGATGATGGGTACAGCCCATGAGATCCTTCTGATAAAAAGTGTCGTTCCGACTAAAGTCAGCCATACTCCCAAAGACGTCCAGATAAGCAGGAAAACGTTTCCGGCTGCTGTGCCAAACAGTTTTCCCACCAATGCGGAAGGCATCCAGAAAGTTGTGTAGTAGACCAGTGCCGTTGTCCCCTCAGTCTTGCCCAATACAGAAATAACTCTGGGATTGATCTGGGTTTTATAGTCGTATATGACAGGCCACTTGTAATTGATAAGGTCGTTGAAGATTGCTCTTCTGAAAACGTGGTCAACCATCGAATATATATATTCTCCGACACCAGACACAAAAACCGTAACGAGCGATATGACTGCAAGTATTATCAGATATTTGAGGGGCATCTTCATGCCCGTGAAAGAACTTGACTGATCAGAAAGCTTCTTCTCCGGACCTTTGCAGAAATCCCGGCATGAAAAGACCGTGCATACTATCATCAGCAATGCAGCAGGAATCCCTATCCAGGGCTTTAAATAACCTGTCAGGAATATGACTATCGGAATCGTCAGATATGCCGCGCAGATCGCGAAAAAAACATCTCTTCTGACGAGGATTTCCTTCTTCATTTTAAGTCACGCTTCTCTTTCGTTGATCAATCTCATCTATTATAACACGCGCGTTTATAATACCCGAATTGCCTTATGCCTCACCTAAGACCGTCACGTTGTAATAAGCGTTGTTGTAGTCGTCGTTTTCGAAATCGTTGACGAATTCGGTTGAAACTTCAAAGGTCTTGCCGTTAAAGGTGTGAAGCTTTGCCTTGCCCTTGAAAAGGATTCCCTGGCCGCCGTAGAAGACCATCTGGTCAATGACCTGCTTATAATCTTCGAGCTTGTCTTGGGGAACATTGCTAATGCCGTAATCGGGTCTGCCGAACTCGGCCATGCCTCTGGTGTGGACCCAGTAACCGCCCTCTTCTTCGGAGAACATTATGATCACGTGATTCTGGGCATTAACTTCCTTGCCAAAGAACCTGTCTGTCCATTCCTTGGGAGAATAGAGAGTAAACGTCTGGAGATCCAGAACGCCTTTCGCGCCCTTGTCAATGAAGGCTTCAATAATGCCTATCGTATTTCTCATATAATCGAGCGTGCTGTCTTCTTTTATCTCGCCCTTGATAACGACCACTTTGTCGGTGGCACTGCAGGTCTCATAAAGAGCGCTGTCGGCTCTTCTCAACACTTTGCCGATATCGCCGCCAATGATCCCGTCAATATATTCCGAGTGTTCCGGACGCGTGAGGGAAATGAAGTCCAAACCTTCCGGCATTCCGTCCACATTATGCTTAGCTCTTGATACTTCAAGCTCATCACCTGAAACACCGAAGATCACATAGACCAGAAAAGGCTTGTAACCGATATCTTCGTAGTACTTTCTCTCGTTGCTCATAAGGTCACCTCATACCCCCAAAAAAATCCTGCCTGAAAAAACAGACAGGATAATTATATCATTTGTTTTCTGGCGGTTATGCCTTGACGCTTCCTAACGCGATACCTTCGACGATGTGCTTAGAAAGCAACGCATAGAGAATAACAGGCGGTATCAGCATAAGGAGACCTGCGCCCTGTATGCTTCCCATGAGAGGAAGTGTTTTGATGTTTTTACTGTTGTCGATGAGAATGATCCTCGGAACCCATTCATCTGTCCAGCTCGCAACAAAGCAGAATATGGTCTGCGTAGCGATGGCCGGTTTCATGAGCGGCAGCATGATCTGGTTGAAGATCCTGAATTCACCTGCACCGTCAAGCCTTGCTGATTCTACTATCTCCTTCGAGAATGTAGCCTTCAGATACATTCTGATGAAGAATACCGTCATCGGCGTAGCAAGTGCCGGTATGATGAGCATTATAAGATTATTGATCAGGTGGAACTTATAGCACATCTGGACAAAACCGATAGATGCTACGGTGCTGGGGATCATCATGGCAACGATGATGAACTTTTCAAAAGCCTGTCTCAATTTCCACTGGTAAGCGGTGATCGCGTATGCCGTCAGCGCAGAAAAATACATGTTCAGGAGAGTACTGGTGCATGTAACGAGCATTGAGTTCCTGAAACCGATGAAGTCTGCAGCAGTAAACAGCTGTGCGAACTCTTTCAAGGTTATCATGTGCTCACGCGGAGTGATTACCAGCTGGGTATTATCTCCTGCGCCATGGACCAGCTTGACTTCTTCTAAAAACGTCTGTCTGAGAAAATAATAAAGAGGCGTAAGGATCATGAAAGTCAGTAAGATAGAGACAACATAAGTTGTTATCTTAAGGGCAATAGTTTTTTTCTTATCTTCAGTCAATGTCAGTTCATTAGTACTCATAATTATTCCCCTCAGATGCTCCTCGCAAGCTCTCTTTCCTTCTGCTTATTAAGCTTTCTAAGCTTCGCTTCGTCCCTATCCCTGAGGAACAGGAAATAAATGATTCCGGACATGAGGATATAGATCAAAAGTAAGACAAGGCTTGCCGCAGACGCTTTGTCATAAGCGTAAGATCCTGCAAATGCCTGCTTTTCCATATACATCATGAGCGTAAGATTTCTTCTGAAAGTATCGAAAGGTCCGAACAAGCTTGGAATGTCATACATTCCGATTCCGTCTACGACTGAAACAACGGTAATGAAGAACATCATAGGACGCATTGAAGGGAGCGTGACCTTAAAGAAAGTCTGGAGTCTGTTGGCGCCGTCGATCTCTGCAGCTTCAAATACCTCGACAGGGATTCCCGTTATGCCTGCTACCGCATAGATAAAGGTAATGCCGAAGTGCATGAAGATCGTCGTCAATATGATGAAGAACTGAACCGAAGTTAAGAACTCAAAGTCTTTCTCCTTAAAACCGAAACCGTTCATCGCGGATGCAGCTATGGTATAAAAAGAACCTTGTCCGACGACTGTAAGAATGTGGTCTAAAACACTGTAGCCCAATGCCGATCCGGCAACGAGCTTAGGGAAAAAGAAAGCTGTCTTCCAAACGAATCTTCCCCTGATCTTCATTCTTCTGTCAGTCATCATTACTGCCAGCCAGAATGCCAGGAGCCATTCCGGAATAGTTGAAGCAAAGAAGAATAAAAGCGTATTCTTCAGGGCATCCCAGAAAGATTTAGCTACAAAGACGTCCTTAAAATTATAATACCAGGGCTTGGGCTCATCCAACAAAGGAAGTAATACCGGATTGGTATTTCCGGCATGCTTCAGATAGCAGAACGCGTAATAGATGGTGCTGACCATCGGCCAGAAGCTGAATATCAAAAAGACAACAACAAAGGGGATTACAAAGATATAACCCCATTTAGTGTATCGCCTTTCTATGCGGTTTTTGTTGCTCATATTACCCCCACGCACAACAAAGTCAGATGTTTTATTATATCATTTACTTTTTAGAGTAATAGAGCATATATTTTATTTAAGCTGGTCCAGTACTTTTTCGTAATCGCCTTCGAAACGGAAAGTATTGAGTCCCGCTTTTCCCGCGCCTTCTATATTGTCCTGCCTGTCATCTATGAAAAGGCATTCCTCACCCTTTAAGCCATACTTATCAAGGAATGTCTTATAGATCTCCACATCGGGCTTGAGCATAAGATAATCCGAAGATACAAATACGCCATCGAAAAAATCGAGCGGCAGGAACTTCGGGAAATAAACATAGAACAGGTCGCTCGCATTGGACAAAACGAAGATCTTATAACCCTTCTCTTTTACCTTTTCGCAGAATTCCTTCGCGCCATCCAAAGGGTCCATGCAGATATCCCAATGGAGCGCGCAGTTCTTCAGCGCTTCGTGATACTTCTCAGGTACTCTTACCTTGACCAGGTCGAATCTGTCCTTATCCTTGATATCGCCTCTGTCGCCCAAAGGCCACTCGGGACCTTCGAAAAGCTCTCTCCTGATCACGTCCTTCTCTTCTTCAGAAGAGCAGAACTGATCCATAACATATTCAGGCCTGAAATCCAAAAGGACATTTCCCATGTCCAGCACTACGTTTTTAATCATTATCCGTTACCTTTGCGAAAAGATTTTCCTAATATATATCACAGGCGCGTTTTGTGAAACACCGCCGCGCGGTTTATTTTTGTGGCAGTTAAGAGGTTCATTATAACACCCCTGCCGTTCACACCCGAAAAACAAACTAAACGCTTTGTTTTCAATTACTTCATACAAATATCTAAAAAACATTTTATAATTTTTATTAAGCGGGGCATTGACCCGTAAGATTCCGTATTGCGTTTTTTTATGGAGGAACCGTTATGAGTAAGAACTTATACGATTATGATATTAACGACATAGCAGGTCAGTTTGTTGACAGCGTCGGCGCGATCGTAGTTGTAGACCCTGCGATCGATGCATATAAGGCCATCGTCCGCCGCGGAATGTTCGAGAAACTGTTAAATGAATCCGGAATCTATCACGACCTGATCCTGGATCTGTGGTTCCATTTTAACGATTCGAATGAAATGGTCGCCGGCGATTACCAGATATTTGCCGATAATACAGGCGTTTTCAATACCAAGTACAGCAGAAGGCTTAAGATCGTCCTCGATGGTGAGGACGTATCCCACCTCGTGCAGCTCACAGTATATCCTTTCGATGACGCTTCGAAATACATATTCATTATGGATGAATTCGACGACAACGAGTCTTTGCAGGAATCCTTAACGACAAAGAAGATAAACACGATTCAGAACACATACCTGTTCTCAATGTATATCGACCTCGTAGCAGATACTACGAGCAGCATCAATGTCGCCGAGATCTCCGATGACGTCGTAAACTATAACCTCAAGTATTCTGACTGGAGAATGATGATCGTAAACATGATCTGGCCGGAAGACCAGGAGCAGTTCCTGCGCCGCACGGATCCCGAGTATCTGAAAAAGAACTTTACACCCGGCCGTACATCTTCCTACGACTGCATGATGAGAAATCTCGAAGGTAACTTCATCTGGGTCAAGCTCATCTTCAGCCGCGCGCAGACATATAACGATGAAGACTACAAATTCGTCTTCATGGTCCAGGACATCGATGACGATTCCAAGGAATTGATGAACACGCTCCAAAAGTATGAGGAAAAAGCCATCAGGGATCCTCTCACAGGCGTCCTTAATCACGGCGAGATCGAGACACAGTTAAACAATGCGATAGCAAGAAGACAGAACAGCGATGATCCTGTATCCGTCATGATGCTCGACCTGGATCACTTCAAAGCAGTAAACGATAACTATGGCCACGCAGCAGGCGATACAACGCTCAAGCTTTTCGCAAAGATCCTGCTCGACTCATCAGTTGAGGAAAGGGCTTCTGTAGGCCGTTGGGGCGGCGAGGAATTCGTAATCGTATGCCGCGATAAAGATGAGGAAAAAGCCGCCGCCATGGCAGAGACCATTAGGCAGAGAGTCGAAGCATACCAGTTCCCTGACATCTTCCACATAACCTGCTCTATCGGCATCACCGAGATCAAGAAGGATGATGACTTTGCCGGTGCATTTGACAGGCTCGACAAAGCAATGTACGCATCCAAGCACAATGGCCGTAATAAGGTAACTCAGCTCTGAGATCACTCTTAAGAGCTGCGCTCTGAAATACAAATTCAGGTTTGTGTTCTGAAGCCGCTTAAGCCGGTCTGTAAATAATCGAACTGCTGTCGTGCGGGCTGTAGTGCCTGCCGTCTACAAGCTTAAAGTGATGCTGCTTTGCGACTCCGCCGAACCATTCATAAGGTCCGTCATCAGAGGTCTTCCCCTCTGATATTTCGAGCGCGCCCTGACGCACGCATCTCATGAGCGAGATATCGTCAAAGTCCCTCGCGTGGCCGTGCAGGATGAAATCTGCCTTGTCTTCAAGGAACATGATCCTGTCCAGATTCTTAATGAATTCATCCATCGGAGTACAGCCGTCCAGCATCATCCAAAGATGGTGATTTATTGAATCTCCCGTAAAGAGGATCCTTTCTTCTTTAAGAAGCAGTAAGATTCCGCCTGCAGTATGCCCGGGGAGCTCATAAACTTCCAAAGTCTTTCCGCCGAGATCGATCACATCGCCTTCCTTTATTGGTTTGAAAGGCGGCATCGTGAAGTTATGCTTTTCGCACGCTTCGACAAATCTCGGATCTGATATAAACATCTGCGCAAGGTCAAGATCCTTGGGATTGAGATAAGCTTCATCGAAATATACGTTTCCGAAAATGTGGTCCGGGTGGCCGTGCGTGTTGACTACGATAACGGGCTTATCAGTAAACTTCCTGATATAGCTCCTGATGTCAGTAAAGCCGTTCATGGTGTCGATAACCAGGACCTTCTCATCACCTTCAACTATGTATCCGGTAGCCCTGTGGCCTTCATCCATAAGGTGCAGCCAAGGCTTAAGTTTCGTAGCGAATAATTCGAGTTTTTCTTCCATATTTTCCATATCGTCCCCACTAACATGAAATTTTAAAGTAAAATCATTATACATCAGACATGCTGCAACATTTCTGCCTTCTTGCCTGTTTATAGGACAGAATGAAAAATAAGGAGGGCATGAAAATGAAGATCACACAGTCCAAGGATTATAAGAAGCCTCTTTACGCAATCGGAATCGCAGCAGCTCTTACGGCAGTCGCAGTTACCGGATGCGGCGGAAGCAAACCGGTTCAATATGCAGGCGAACTGCAGCCTGAAACAGAAATATCAGAAGAGGTTACAATTCCGGAGAATTAACCGGATTATTTAATTTTGTTGCCGTCTTTGAAGGCATCACCGACTACTTCGCCCAGTCCGATATAAGTGTTGTTTATCGGATCGAAAGTAATCGGCTTAAGCTTTTTGGGATCTACTTTGCCGTCTGTAAGAACGCTCTCATCTGCTGAAACATTAACTATTTCACCGACAAGAATGCCGTCATTAAAGCTCTTTACTCTGCACTCCAATGCCATAGGAAGTTCGTCTATGAGGGGAGCGTCAACGAATTCGCTCTTTGTGGCATGGAATCCGGCCTTAGCGAACTTATCAGGTACTTTTCTTCCTGATTCGATACCGACATAATCACAGGGAATGACCTGGTCTTCTGTTGCCATGCTGACCGTGAAAGCTTTCCTGACTGCGAGATTATCAGTAGTCTTATGCTCGCTCAGGCTTATCGTGATCTCCTTATAATCGGTGGTGATTCCCCATGCAGCATTCATCGCATTGGGAACGCCGTTTTCATCGTATGTGGCAATAATGAGTACGGGCTGCGGATACATAACAGGCTTCGCGCCAAAGTTTTTTCTGCTCATAGTTTTTCTCCTCTGTAATTAATCTTCGATATAGGCTGCTGTCTCTTCCGGCTGTTTCTCTGCCTTCTTTGCCATAACGAGAATATAGATCGGCATAACCAATCCCACAAGCGAAAGGAAGACCGAGAAGCAGTACTGGAACATCGTGAACTTGTTTATCAAAGCAAAGTAGAGATTGTCTCCCTTTGCCCCTGCGGCGAAACATTTTCCATAGAAAATAATGGTTGATACAGTCAAGATCAGGCTACAGCAAAAACTTACGATCCTGATGATCCAGGCATGAGGAATGATCTTCTCTGCTTTTCTGTTCTTGTAGAAAACAAGGATCAGTATCAATGCCTCAACTGTGCCCAATATCAAAGATGTAATTGCGGCCGAGAGGCCTGTGCCGGCAATAAATTGATCGCTGCCGCAAATACGGATCAGCACAAATCTGAAAGCTAAAGTAGAAATGGTGCTTGCTACAGGCTGGGCGAGCAAAGGAAAATAGATCCATTTGTATCCGTAATTCCTGTGAATGAATAAACAGATGCATATCAATCCGGCAACAGTTGCCATGAACGATAAAACAGTATTTACCGGGCTCATTGAAGCAACAAGCTCCGGACTTTTAAGGGTGGAACGCAAGATAAAGAGCGAATCGGATATGAAACCTAATGCCGCTGAAATAATATAACCGATACCAAGTATCTTTGTTGACTTGATCTTGCTCGTTGTGATTAAAATGCCGATAACCAAAGCCGCGATGTCTATTAAAACAGCCATTAGCATCAACAATAAATCCAAAAAAATGCCATCAAACATAATTACTATCCCCCTGATGTAATTCCTCCAATATTATAACACGACTAGGATTTCACCAGTTCTTCGCTGAATTCATAGAGCCTTTTTGCAAGTTCCATATCCTTGGAACGCTTCGAAGACTTGGCTATCCTGCACTTATAAAAATACTCGCCAGTGATGCCCGACACAGAATCGCTTGATGCTAAAAATACCGCTGTCCGCGCACCCTGTTCGGGAGTCTGGAAGAAGGGCTTTAAAAGTCCTGTGATGGTCTTTCCAAAACCTGTTTTGCGGTCGATTCCGATGTTGGTCGCAACAGCTCCCGGATGACAGCAGTTGACCGTTATTCCTCTGTCCTTTACGCGTCTTGCAAGCTCTCTTGTGAAGAGCACGTTGGCGAGCTTGCTCTGCGAATATGCCTTGATGACATTAAACCCTTTATGAAGATTGATATCGTCGAAATGGATCTTGCCGGTCTTGTGTGCGCCGGATGCAACATTTACGATCCTGCCGCCCTCACCCATGAGATCTAAAATGCTCGTCGTAAGAAGGAAATGGCCGATGTGATTAATTCCGAACTGCCTCTCCAGGCCATCTTTTGTCTCCTGTCTGTCGAGCGAAATAAAGCCTGCATTGTTGACCAGGATGTCTATATGGCTGTGGCTCTTTCTGACCTGTTCTGCAAAAGATCTTATGGAAGCATAATCGCCCAGATCGCATAAGATAAGTTCCAAATCTCTCGGCTTATCTGAAGTCAGCTTTTCTATTGCTTCCCTGCCCCTCTTTTCGCTCCTGCAGAGCATGATGACCTTAGCTCCCATGTCGCTTAACGCTTTCACGGTAGCCATGCCCATGCCGGAATTTGCTCCGGTAACGATTGCTGTCTTGTTTTTCAAAATATCACTCATACATGAATATTATAGGGTACAAAGGCTCCGAAATGAACGGCAATGATCCCAATAATTCAAGGCGCCGGGTGGTGTTCATTTAACCTCAGGCGGATATAATATATATGTACTTGAAATTCAAATGAGAGGGAGGAGTCACGGTATGAGCGTAGTTGAGAAGTCTTTCTACAAGGGCGAGGTAATTGTCAAAGAGGGTGATATCGGAGACAGCTTCTTCCGTCTCTTAGAGGGAAAAGCAAGCGTCTATGCAGACTGGGACAAAAAGGACCAGGAACCGTTCCGCATCGCGCTCCTTGATACAGGCGAATATTTCGGCGAGATGGCAATCATCGATTCATATCCGAGAAACGCAACCATCGTTGCAGTCGGCAATGTAAGGGTAATCGAGATTCCCAAAGATGACCTGACCTTATATTTCCAGGAAAATCCCGACCAGATCTTGGAGCTCATGCAGCACCTGGGCAGAAGAGTCCAGGCCATGACCAACGACTATAACGAAGCCAAGGCACTTTTAAAGGAAGTCAAAGAGGCTGAAGCCAGCAAGAAAAAGTCATTGTTCTCCAGGATCAAGAAGCAGGTCGACATGTATGAGAGCAACAAGGAATACGTTACTCCTCCGAGTGCAGAAGCGATCAACGAAGCTTTCGAAGCGATCACAGACGAAGGAACCGGCGACATCCAAAATTTCGCAACTAATTCCATCATCTACGAGGAAGGCGCAGTCGAAAACTGCATGTATATCTTAAGAAGCGGCATCGTCGGAATGTATAACAAGGACGGCGAAAAGATATCTGAACTTCAGCCCGTGTCATTGTTCGGCGAACTCGGAATGCTGACAGGCGCTGCAAGAGATCTCACTGCCGTTTCCGAATCCGATGACACCTATATCGAGCTCATTACGCCAGAGTATCTGGAACCCGTTTTCCTCTCCTGCCCTGTTAAGATCGAACTGATCTTAAAGCAGCTCTCATACCGCTTAAGAGTCCTTAACATCGATGTCATCAACACCTGTAAAGAGATCACGGAAACATACAACAAGAAATAAGATCAAGGGGGCTTTAAAAAAGCCCCCTGATTTTTGATAAGGATATTGGTTTGGTGCGGTTTTATTCAGGAAATAACGCGCTAACACATCCGCACGGCAAACTTGAATTTGTATCGAAACTGGGTACTTTCGAGGTTTTAGATATAAATGTGTGATCCTGTATCGAAAACGCTTGATTTATATGTGTTTTCGATACAATGAAGTGAGATGCTGTATCGAAAACTCTCACTTTTCTATGTGCTTTCGATACAAAAACGCGAAATTGTATCGAAAACAGGGGGTTCTTCATGGTTTTCGATACACCAAAGTGCGAGCTTGTATCGAAATGGAGGCTTTTTTCGAGGTTTTCGATACAGTTGAACTCGTGATACAAGGTCAACTGTTGCTCTTATATTCTTTTACAAAATATTTTAAATTATCCATGGCTGATTATTCCGCCCTTTTTCATCACTCAATGCTCATTATCACGTCATTTGGCATGACGACACAAGATTTGCCGTCAATTATGGTAAATGTCATTCTGAAGAAATCCAGTTCATCCAGATCAAAACCGGCGAAATCGTATGTGATCTCTTTTGTCTCCTTGCTGTTTTCGAAGACATCGAAAATATTCAGCGTCCCGACACGATGCGTCTCAAAATCTGAAACATCCATATACAGATATGAATCAACTATTTGATATAACTTCCTTCCGTCACTGCTCCACATGTAAATTGCTTCGCCGAAGGAATAGCCTTCCTCAAACACCAGAACAAGCTTGCCTTCACTTGCTTTAAACACCTTGAAAGCACAATCGGATTGACCGGAAAACAAAGCCAAAACCACCATGCTATTATCCGGACTTTGAATAAGATCACAACCTCCAAAACCGCATTCGGGATATTCAACCGGATACGTGTCCAGAATCGAATCACCGTCAACAAGTTTCAAAAGCACTGCAATGCCGTTCTGTTCAGTTTCTTCAGTAATATACTGCATGCGTGGTTCCTTTCTTAATGATTCCGTATTCATAAAACCGCTATCTCAAACGGAAGCTTTTCCTTTCCATCAGGTTCATCGTACTTTATGAGCAAGGCTTGTTTACCGTTTTGGGCCAGAGAGTAAACTTTTTGCGAAACCATGGCCGTCTGCGTATTTCCGTCAGGTAAACTTACGGTAACAAAACTGTGATTGTGTTTTGGGTTTATCCGCAGATTTTTGCCTGCCACTACACAGTCGGCAACAGAATAGTTTCGTTTGTTGATGCATGAGAAGCGCTTAATAAAACCGCTCATGAGCGCGATCATGGCTATCGCCACAGCAACAACGAAAAACACCATCATCAATGTTGAGATAACAAAAGTTGCTTTGTCGTATCTCTGCCTTATCATCATGTTGACCGAAAGGCACGCTACAAGAACAACAACCGGTATAACCGGTGCCGACAAGCATACAGTCAGAACAGACCGGCTCCGGACCTGTTCGCAGATAATGTTATGTTCATCGTTGTTGGCTTTGCGGTAGTTCATTTTGTTTTGGATAGTAATTAATTCTCCGCCAGCACGATAAGGCTGTCTTCGCCGTCAAGATCGATCTCATCTGTGAGATTAGGATTGAAGGTGCTCTCGTATGTGTCGTGACGCAGGTAACCTAACAAAGTGTAGTTGTTGGACAGCGCGATGCTTCTAAGCTGCTGTGTCGTGTGGATACCGTTGATGCCGAAGTCCTTGGCTTTCTTGAGACGGAGCTCGTTACCGTCATTGTCCAGGATCTCTTTGATGAGAGGTGTGAGTTCATAGTTTTCGGAGAGCTGGGCGAGGAAGAGCGAGGACATGTTCGAAGACGCAACATAGTCCATGTGCTCGTCTTCCCTGATAAGGTTGAGGTTAGCCTTCTTGCACATTTCGGCGGTGATGTTGAACTTGAGACCGAGTTTTGTACGGATGTCCCTGAATCTCATGATGCGGAAGATGCTCTGGATATCGGCATCTTCATTATCCATCGTGTAATCGCTTAAGAGAACGATGTGATGGACTTCCTGTGCGAGTTTCGTCATGTTCTCGACTTCGTCGATGTCGTCTTCCAGGATGGTGATCTTGCGGTCCTTAAACCTTGAGGCAACCTTCATTACTGCATCTTTCTTGGAAGCCGGGATATCTGCAACGATAACTTCTGAGATCTCGTCGAGCATCTCTTCGTAGACAGTCCTGAATGAGGAATTGTATCCGATTATTGCAACCGTTCTGTCTGTATCGGAAGATTCATACTTCGCCGTGGGAAGATCCTTGCAGTCAACGTTCGCAAGGATGCCGGAATCGCGTTCTTCGGCAAATACGATTATGCGGTCGCCCTCTTCTATCTTTACGGACTTGCCGGGATTTACCATGACATTGCCGTCGTGGATCAATCCGACCGGAACTGCTTTATCGAGTCTTAATGTAAGTTCTTCATATGTGAGACCTGCAGCATCTTTGATCACGGTCGAATAGAACTCGCTGCCGTCGAATGCGAACACTTCTCTGAACGCATCGGAAAGGCCTGTCTGCGTGCAGGAGATGGCCAGCATTTTCGCGATCGTGTTATGCATCTGTATCGTAGTGACGTTGTGCCTTGCGGCGATCGTTTCAGGGAACTGGTATTCGTTCTTGGATACAAGGGCGCTCACACGGACGTTCTCGTTGTCTGTGCTGTTGATCAGGAGCGAGACTGCAAGGAGCACCTTGATGGTCTTCTTGTCGTCCATCGGACTTATGAGAATGTGCCTGCTGGTTGCGGGCGAGACCTTCTCGATTGACTGGGGATCGAAAATATCGATCGTGCGGAAAATGATCTTAACGTTCTTCGGCACATCGATATTGTCGTAAACTGCTTCGCGCATTTCCTCGCTGCTCGTATCACTGCCGATAACGATGGTGCGCTTCTTGGTGCCGGCCGCGAGAACGACCTGCTTGATCAGGGTATATTCACCGGGAGTAAAGCCCAGGATTATGATGTGATCCTTTTCGAGAACAGTGGATTTGCTTTCTTTGAGGCCTTCGATATATTCCTCGATCGCTGTCGTGAAGATACCGATGAGGACGCTGGTAATGAGAAGGCCGATGATGGCAGCGATTGCCATTATGACGAGATATCCGATAGAGCCGTCACCGTCAGAATAGTACGGCATCCACGCATTGATTATCGTTGCAAAGCTGTCCCAGAAAACATCGACACCATTTGCTTCGCTGTAACCGAAAGCAACGAGCAGAACCGTGATCAGGGCAATGCCCAGAACAGATACTATCGCAAGCAGTCTGATAAGGTCCGAAGTACCTTTAGACATACGCGAATCGAACCAGTAAGCTAATCTCTCTTTAAATGAAGGCTTCATAGACCACACCCCGTGATAAGCAGTATGGTTTCATTTTATCGTAATTAGTTAGAAGTCCAAAACAGCAAAGACAAACACATGTGCCTGCTCATCCTTACCTCATTTAGTTCATTCAATTCATGATATAACGCGCTAACACATCCGCACGACAAACTTGTATTTGTATCGAAATTGGGTACTTTCGAGGTTTTAGATATAAATGTGTGATCCTGTATCGAAAACGCTTGATTTATATGTGTTTTCGATACAACGGACTTCAATGCTGTATCTACAAGGGGCACTTTTATGAGATTTTCGATACAAAAAAGCGAATTTGTATCGAAAACGGGGTATTCTTCATGGTTTTCGATACACCAAAGTTCGACCGTGTATCGAAATGGAGGCTTTTTTCGAGGTTTTCGATACAGTTGAACTCGTGATGCAAGGTCGCAAGTTGACTTGTGCATTTGAAGGCCTGAAAAACGCCTGAAAATTTCACAAACTCCGATATATCTTAGTCTATTTTCCTGCTGATTTTATTTGCCAAGGATATAAAATCCATTATCACATATTACATCCCAACAACTGTAATATATCAATTTCGCCAAGAATAAAAAAGCTGCCTCATATTTGAGACAGCCCTTTGATTTATATTTAGTTTACTTGCACTCCACGCCTTCTTTTTTGCAGATACGCCATGCGGCATATTTGCCCTGCGCGGTTGCCGGCGGAAGTCCGCCTGAACCCATGAGCCACTGGCCTGCGAGGAAGACATTCTTTAAGCCCTTAACGACGCCGGGTGTGGTAACTGTTTTCGTATCCTTGTCTGCAACGAAGGCCATATATGCGCCTCTGTATGCGTTGCAATGCTTGGCATATGTAACAGGAGTCCATACGTCCAAGATCCTGATCTTGCCCTTTGTTTCAGGGAACTGCTTTTCGACCTCTGCCATGAGAGCATTTGCGACTTCCATTTTCTTTGCTTCATACTTTTCGGGATCTTTTGCGAGCTCGAACCAGTTGTCGACTTCCTTGCCGTACTGGAAAAGCTTCATCTGAATACTCGTCTTGCCTTCAGGTGTAAGTGCCGGATCGTAGTCGTAGCAGATGAAACCGATGTCCTTGATCTCTCTGTCCCAGACCTTGATTCCGTCGCTCTCCCAGCAAGTCGTATCGGGATCGACATTCATCTTGCCGTCGACGATGAAAGCTGCGTGATACTTGCTGAATACGGAGAAGTGTTCCTTATCGTCAAAGCACTTCTTGAGCTTCTTCGGCATGTATTTTTCGGGAAGAAGATTTGTGAATGTGTGGTTGGCATCGGTTGCGCAGATTACATAATCTGCCTTAACTTCGGTGCCGTCTTCAAGGACGATTCCCTCAGCAACTTTGCCGTTAAGCTTAATGCTCTTAACGGGTGCGTTTAAGTGGAGCTTGCCGCCCTTTTCCTGGTATCTGTTTGCGATCCTCATTGCTGCTGCGAGTGAGCCGCCCTCAGGAATGTCGCCGCTGCCGGATGTAACCATCGCATAGGACATAACGAATGAATATGCCTGTGTCATTTCAGGGTGTGTGAGCATGCATGAGCTTCTTAAAACAGGGCTCTTGAAGCTGTCAGCGAGATCCTTTACACTGACACCCTTATAAGCCTTCTGCGCTGCAGGAACATTCTTTACGAAGTCGCCGAGCTTCATGAAATCTCTCGGGCCCATCTTGTCCATCGGCTTGTCGATAGGCATTATCATGCTCTCGGCTCTTGTGACGTTCTCGAAAAACTTTTCGATTACATCCTTATCTTCAGGTGAGAGCTCAAGCATCTCGCGCTTTGTTCTCTCTTTATCTCTCCAATAGGTGATCTCTCCGCCGTGTCCCTGATATTTGAAGAAGTAGTCTTTTGAATACATCTTTACGCTGTCGTCGAGCATTCCGATCTCGTGCCACAACTCGTTCATGGCACTGCCTTTTTTGCTGCACATAAGATAGTTGATGCAGTTGTCGATGTAAACGCCGTCTCTTTTCCAGCCCGTAAGCTCGCCGCCTGCAACAGGATTCTTCTCATAGATCTCTGTCTCAAATCCTGAGTTTTGCAGGATAATACCTGCAGTCATTCCGGAGATTCCGCCTCCGACAATGATTACCTTTTTCATCAGTTAGATTCCCCCCTGGGTATGTTTAAGTGTGAAGACACAGCTGTTAGTATATCACTAGTTCAGAGGGATTATTATTTAAGCAGTTTGATATTTTTTCGAGCCTTCGAAATACCCTTAAAAACGCAGATCATGCCAGAGAGGATGAGCACTGCGGAGATCACGGGAATAGTGACGAAGGCATTTTTCGAGATCATGTAAAGACCATAGGAAATGCCTCCGATGACAAGTGCGCCGACCATCTCGGCAGCGAGATTGAAGAAACAGTTGAGATTGCCTCGAAGTGCGCTTAATTCGTCAGACCAGACCGTGTAAGGCGAGATGGAATCCATTATGACACCCACCATCGTCGCAGTAAGTATGCCCGCAAGAGACACGATAGTGTATAACGGGAGCATGTAAAAAACGCCCAGGCCTGCCGCCACGATGATCACAGAGACCAGCACGGGAATGAACGTGAAGAGGACCGCGATAAGGACCTTAGCCTTGATCTGTTTGTCCAAAGGCGCAGGAAGATATTTGAGCATATCCAGGTGTTTGCCTTCCCTTGTAAATGAAGTCGATGCGATCGAGTTCAGGCCCGAAGATATAAATGCCATCGCTATGACCGCAGAAAAAAGGATCACATGGCTTAACGCATCGCCCGTCTTAAGGTTATATCTGAATATCTTAATGACCTCGAGCCTCGGCGCCTGGGTAACAAAGATAACGGAGGCAACGGGCCACAATAGATTTGCGTAAACGCAGTTCATCCTGTATGTCATTGTCCTCATAAGTACCTTGAATTCCTTTATCACGAGCGAAGCAAATATCCTGTGGCTGCCAGCTCCGGAATGCACTTTGCGGTGAACTTTTCTGTCACTTGTAACAGCAGCGGCAAAAAGGCCTTTGCGGTAAGTAAGAAATGCCGTAAAGACAGACAATCCGTAGATTGTAGCGACGAAAAGAACCGAGACTATGAGAGGCAATATCCTGTGAGTCCTGATCGCAAGTGTCGTCAGATAGTTCGTCGGGAACAAAACATTACATATCGAAGTGAATTCGTTATCGCCAATTACTAGTGAATCCAGGTAATTTGCCATGCTGATCTTTCCGTAGCTCCTGAAGGACAAAAAGAACATCAGGGCAAATGCGATAAACAGCACAAGCGCCGTGTGATAGTAGATATCTGTCCTGTTGATCTTCCTTAAGACAAGCATAAGAAAAAGCGCCAGGATCGAGCAGTAGAGCAAAGGCACCAGGAGCGAACCGAAAAATCCGGCAACAGAAGCTATAAGCGCTACCGGATGAAGCGCGTACGCAAAGCCAGTATGCTTTATTGCTGCTATGAAATATCCGATGTAGATCGCGAAAAGGACATTCGAAGTCATTACGTTTTCTGCCTTGAATGTATGCCAGAACCTCGCTCTGTAAAGCGTTACCGGCGATACCGGCAAAGCAGTAAGGAACGACAGATCCGATGAGAAGAAAAGCACGCTGAACATCAAAGGCATCCCGAAGATCATGGCGAAAGCCGATATGATATCCAGTTCGGTCAAAAGGCCGTAAGAGTTGCCGTCCAGAATATACAGAAAGTCTGTCAGCACATAGGTCACATATCCCACAAGCAAGGATACCGGCACCATAATGCCGATAAAAGCGATCATGCCGAAACGGTTATAGAGCTTGACCTTCTTTTCGCCGTTCGGCTTGGGCATCTCAAGGTTTGAACTGAATGCCTTGTATAGCGACCTTGCTTTGTTCATGCTTCATTCTCCGGCTTGCCCGTGAGCTTTACGAAGATCTCTTCCAAAGTCATTCCGGGATTGGTGAGCCTTAAGTATTCAAGCGTTCCTTCGCTTACTATCTTTCCCTTGTTTATGATTATTATCCTGTCACAGAGCTGCTCAGCGACTTCAAGAACATGTGTCGAGAACAGCACGGCATTGCCTGCCTTCGCATGCTCTCTCATCATCTGCTTCAGTTCGAATGCCGCCGAAGGATCAAGGCCCGTCATCGGCTCATCAAGGATCCATGCCGGCGGATCGTGAATGAGAGCGGAGATAACCATGAGCTTCTGTCTCATGCCGTGGGAATATTCCTTCATCTGAGTATTCAGGACATCCTTCATTCCGAAGCGTCCTGCGAGCATCTCTATCTTCTCTTTTCTGACATCCTCTTTTACTTCGTACATATCTGCAATAAAGTTCAGATATTCAAGGCCTGTAAGCTGGATAAGGATATCCGGATTATCGGCGATATAAGCAAATGACATCTTGGCTTTTAGAGGTTCTTTATTGATGTCGTAACCGTTGATCACGGCGGTGCCAAACGTCGGCTTTAAGATCCCTGTAAGCATCTTTATTACTGTCGTTTTTCCAGCGCCGTTTGGCCCTGCAAAACCGACTATCTCACCTGCTTTTATATTGAAGGAAACATCATCGGTCGCCTTATTGCCGTTCCCGTATACCATGGTCAGATTCTTTGCTTCGATCATAAACGGATCCCTCACTTATATTTTTTCGAGGCCTTATCTCAACGAGAAAAAGAGATACTTTAAAGAGTAATACATCCTGGGGCTTGTGATCATGAGAGGTCTCGCCTTTTCGTTGCCCAGCATGATGAAGAGATTATTAAATACCGTGATGCCTGCTAATACTATCAATGCGAGAAGTGCGATCTTAAACGCTTTCTTGTATGCGGAATTCTCAGCCTTCCTGATGAGCGCAATAAGGATAAGGACCGCCGGTATAACTATCAGCATTCCGAAATCCATCTGGTATCTTAACGTGATGCCGGTCATTTCGTTGTCCAAAATGAGAAGAACCGCTGCAAATGCCAGCGAGACAACGCAGAACCAATAGGCCTTCATTTCTGTGAGGATCTTTTTGCATATCCTTACGAAGAATACCGTAAGGCAGATCGGGCAAAGCGCAAAATAACCGCCGTAGACGGGATCGAAGAACAAATATCCCATATAGTCAGTATCAGTCTTCTGGTAGTCGAAAACACTCTCGATATAAGGGAACTTGCCTGTGATCTTCAATGGCTGGAACAGGTATTCAAAGAACCCCAGCCAGAGCCTTCTTATGCCAAAATGCCTGTTCTGGAGATCCATCTCGGAGAGGTTATATGTGTTTCCGAAATCGAAAAAGCTGCCGAAACGTATCTTGTTGAAATAAAGGACCGCAGAACCGATAAGAAGGAGCGGCACAATTACGCAGAGCGTGTTGGCAATACCCTTTTTCGAGAAGAACAGTTTTTCCCTGATTTCGTAATAAAACAGCGGGAATGCGAGGAAAACATATAATCCGAACACGGGCCTTGAACCTATCGCAAGGCCCATGAAAACAGCGCCTAAGATGAGCCTTGCCTTTGACAGGGGCTTGCTAAGATCCGCAAAACGCTTGTCTGTCGCGGATATCCAGTTATAGAGTGCTATCACTGTAAACATCAGTGCCGATATGAATGCGACAGAATAGATGTGCGGTGTCTGTGCGCAGTAAAACGCACCGGTGCCGAAAACAAATACCGCAGTAAGCAGGAAATAGATTCCCAATGAAATTTCCGGATAATGCCTCCTGATGATCTTATAGATCAGGAGGAACGAGAACAGAATATATACGATGCCCATAAGAAGGATCGGTACAGAGTTGTTGAGGTGAAGCCCTGTCAGCGCTACAAAAGGAAGATAAAAAAGAAGTGTCGAAACAACGCCGTAGTAGCTGTAATACTTCCCTTCAAAGAATGCGAAATCAAGCTTGAAGGATTCGCCTGTCTCTTTTGCCAGAGCCAGTCTCGCATTAAAATCGTAAGGGTTTTCCATCTCGGAGAGATACCCCGGAGGATCGTAATCCAGCCACGCGTGACCTTTCAGGAACGACTCGGCCTGATAAGTGTATATCGCTTCGACATGACCTGCTTTGTAGTAGGCTGTGGTATCGATATTGAATGCATAGACCAGGATTATCCACAAAATGATCAAGGATGACATCATCAGCAAGGAGAAGATCTTGTTCCTGTCAGTGATCTTTTTATCTGCGCCGCACAAAGGCACCTTGTAGATCATAGATCCCGGTCTGAAGATCATGAAAAGCGATACTATTATGACCATCAGGATAAATCTTAAGACATGGAAACAGAAAGGTCTTGTCTCATTAAGTCTTATTCCGATGTTTCCTGTGTCAGGAACTTCATTCCTGTCGAATTCGATCGTGAGTTCTCTTACATTTCCGTCAGGATAAATCCTTATATAACTACTCTCTTCTATCTGCGGAATCACTTCGGTCACATGGAGCTCGAGATCGGAATTTGCCTCGTCATAGAGATGTATCTTAAAGTGAACGACCTGTTTGCCTATGCCGCTTTCCGAAAGATCGAGACGGATATTTTTCACCGGCTCATTAATCTCCGGAATAGTAATGCAATTTCCGGTCTTTATACTGAGACAATCGATCTGTTTCTTGAAAAAGAGAGACTCCCAGAATCTGAAATTGAAAAAGAACACCTCGGCAATAAGCGGGATTATCAGTATCAGCAGGATTGTTTTGAGAGTCTTATTCTTCATGCTAAAATTGCCCGGGTTACTTCAAAGATTCCGGCGCGATCAGATCCATTTCCTTGCAGCAGCGGTCAACGAGCATAAAGTCGTTCATGCCGTATCCGATGCCGCTGACGATGACAACGGTCTTTCCTTCCAGATAGATCCCCTGCTGCACAACGTTCTTTTCGCCGACGCTGAGATACAGCGTGTACTGATATTTGTCTTTTCCTTCGGCGTGCTCTAAAACACCGAACTCGTCTACCAGCATCTGGTAAAACTCGGAAGCTTTCTTGCCGCTCTTAAAGGTGAACAGATAAGCATTTTCCCTCACGGCTTTTCCTTCGCCGTTGATTGCATTCGTGTACATAACGGCAGCCGACTGGATCTCGTGTTTGGGATATGTGTTGGATCTGTTATAGACGACATCGTAGATCTGCTGCGCGAGCTCCGTCTTTTCGGCATAGCAGAAAACCTGCTCGTTATAATCCTGAGTGCCGCTGACGTCATTTAAGATACGGGAGAGATCTTCCGTCTGTTCAAGTCCGCACTCTTCTGCAACTTTGGTAACGTTATCGAGGGATAATCTTTTCGAACATGCTGTTCCGGCCAGCGCGAAAACAAGGACAAGTATCCCTGCAGCTGTCTTCTTTAACAAGTTCATCTGGCATCTCCCTCCGAACAGTGAATGCGGTGCCTTGCTGTTAACTCATGTGTTCACAACCGGATTTAGTCGGACCGTCCATGCCCGATTCGTAGTGGGCACGAAATTCCATGTTGATATCGCGGATCTCTTTCTTGCCGTCGATGTAATCCTGATACATCTCGACAAGACCGGACATGCATCCGTCACAGGAACCGCTGATATTTCCGATGGACTCAGCGACGATCTTTTCGCGTTCTTCTCTGGTTGTGTCTTTAATTAAAATGCTCATAAACTGATTATAACATTATGTTTGCTGTCCATAGCGCCTGAAATTGCCGGGCGTCATTCCCGTCATCTTCGAAAACTGCCTGATAAAATGTTCGGTGCTCTTATACCCGCACATGTCGGCAACTTCCGATATCGATCTCGTCGTGTATTTGAGCCTGTCTTTCGCGAGCCTGATTCGCGCATTGATTACGTCGTCGATAGGACTGATCCCAAAGGTTTCTTTATACAGAGTCTGAAATCTCGTGCGCCCTAAGTTGATGCGCCTGATCATGGAGTCGACGGACCAGTCAAATTCAGGATGGAGCATCATGTCTCTTCGAAGCGCCGTCAATTCATGATGGTAAGGACTGCTCAATAAGTCAATGCTGTCATCGGACAATTTCGCGAAGAGGATCTTAAATAGCGCGAGCATTTCCGGATCATCGGTCTCCTTTTTCGCATTGCTCTCCCACGCGATCAGCTTGAAAAGGTTATGTACAAAATCCGGATCTGCCGGCGAAAACGGAACGTTGGTAACAGGAAAATTCTCGATAAATTCCTCATCGGTATCAAATCTGATCCAGTCGTTCTTATAAGGCTCTCCGGGCAGCGAACTGTAGTACTTTCTATGGCCTGGAGTGAATAAAATAACGGATTTCGCGGGATACCAGCGCAGCTCGCCGTCGACCCAGAACAATGCCGGCGTATGTGTATAGAGCATCTGGTAACTCTCAAATCCGACCCTTCCCCTGTCCGTGTCGTAGACCAGGCCGTCTTCGTGAAGATAACTGAATCCCGAATAAAGAACATTGATCATTTTGTTTTGGGTCCTTTCAAAAAGACTGCACAAAAATGCAACATTTTTATACGATTTTCTACTATAAACCCGCGTTTGTAAAGGTCAGAGTGAACAATATATCAATTTTCGTGTACGAAAGTTCATTGTTGACCCCTGTCCGAAATGCTAAAGTTAGCCGACTTAAAAGAAGGACCGGTAAGGCATACATGAGCACACTCGTTCGCGATATGACAAAGGGTAATACGGTAAAGCTCCTTCTGGAGTTCTCATTACCCATGCTCGTCGGAAACATCTTTCAGCAGCTTTATAATCTTGCCGACTCCGCAATAGTAGGACGTGTTGTTGGACCTGATGCCCTGGCAGCAGTAGGCTCTACCGGCTCCCTTTCTTTTTTATTCTTCTCATTCTGCTTAGGCGTTGCCAACGGCGGCGGAATCACCGCTTCCAAATACTTCGGCGCCAAGGATGACCAAAGGGTCAGAAAGGTAATCGTCAACGGCGCCTACATGATGCTCGCAGCATCAGTCTTCATGGCAGTCTTGGGCTTTGCAGTGTCCTCCTGGATCTTAAGAGTTCTGGACACACCTTCAGACATCCTTACACTCGCAACCCTTTACTTAAGGATAATGTGCCTCGGCATCCCTCTCATCGGAATGTACAACTACGCATCCGCAATGCTCAGGGCATTGGGAGATTCTGTCACGCCGCTCGTATTCTTACTCGTATCGTGCCTTTTAAATATCGGCCTGGATCTTCTTTTCGTAAACGTTTTCGGATGGGGCGTAACAGGCGCAGCAGTCGCAACTTTGATAGCACAGTTCGTATCCGGAATCGGATGCCTCCTTTTCGCTTACCTTAAGAATGAATACTTCAAGATCAATAAAGATCTCCTCCGTCCTGATGCAAAGATCATCAGGGAGTGCACAAGAATGGGTTCCATGCTCGCACTCCAGATGTCTCTCATCGCAGTATCATGCATCGCTCTGCAGCGCTACGTCAACGGCTTCGGCTCCATGACCGTCGCAGCATTCACCGCTGTAGGAAGGATCGAGCAGATCGTACAGCAGCCCTATGGTTCACTCAGCATGGCATTGTCCACACATGCCGGCCAGAACTTAGGAGCTCGCAATTACAAGCGCATCAAGGAAGGCTTTGCCAAGGGCATGATCATCATGACCGTGTTCTCCCTCATAGTCCTCCCTCTTGCCCAGGTTGGCGGTGAAACAGTAATGAAGCTCTTCGTCGAAGACCCTGAGATCATACATATGGGTGCAAATGCACTCCGCATCACAAGCGCCTTCTACTTCGCACTCGGCACGATATACGTCTGCCGCGGAGTCCTTAACGGCATCGGCGACGCAGGCTTCTCATTAAGCAACGGCGTAGTCGAAGTCATCGGCAGAATAGGCTTTCCCCTCCTCCTTGGCCTGTTCCCCGTCTTAGGCGTTTGGGGAATTTGGCTCTCTGCAGGTCTTACCTGGTTCATCAGCGGTTTCTTTGCATTAGTCAGATATATCACAAAGGTCAGGAGCGCCGGCTTCATCACAGCTGCATCTCCTGTTAAATCACAGCCTATCCACAGCGGCGCGAAAATCATCGCGCTCCACAAAAAAGCTTCGTAAATTCTCCCTACCAGAATATTCAAAAACCCGAACCGAAAGCGTCTGCCGGAAAATGGCAGACGCTTTTGGTTTTATCTATATTTCAGTGCGGGGTTTTTCAGTGCTTTTCCAAGCTTTTTTGTCGGTTCCTTGTAGGTAATTGCAGGTTCTAGTCCTGCTTTGTCGGTTTTTGTCTTAAACCTTCAGGGATTTCAGTGCGGGGTTTCGGAGGTTTTGTCGGCTGCGTTGAAAATTAAACGTGACCGACAAAAGCTCCGATTCCTACAAAGAAAAACCGACAAGAAAACTCCGAAAAAGCGACAAACCAGGCCTTTTCCCGACAAAAGCCGACAAGAAACCTGCAAAATACCACCGAAAACCTCTGAAACAACCGACAACGAACTATAGTCCCGGACCTTGTCAGTCGGGGTCCTCCGACAACCTTCAATCTGAGTCCTGCATCGGTAGATGGCAGGAGGCGCTTAGCCTCTTGAACACCAAAAAAGCACATGCAAGCGGGCGGGTCAAGGGCGCCCAAAGGGCGAGAGTTATCGTCCCTTGACGCGGTCCCCGCGCGCCATGTGCTAAAAAAGCCCCAAAGCCAAAGCTTCGGGGCCTTTATAAACCAATTCTGTATTAAGCCTTACGCTCTCAAAGTGATGCCGTATTTCTCTTCGAGATTCTTAAGGATTGAAGATACGAAGCCGTCAATGACCTCAGGCTTGAACTCTTCGTCCTTAGGTGTGAAGACGACGCTGAATGCGAGGCTCTTCTTGTTTTCGCCGAGCTGTGCGCCTTCGTAGATGTCGAAGAGGTCGATCTTTGTGATGTACTCGCAGGAAGCTTCGATCTCCTTTTCAACTGTTGCGCATGTAACGGACTTGTCCATAACAAAGCAGAAGTCACGCTTCTCTTCGAGGAACTTCGGAAGAGGTATGAACTTTCTGTCCTTGCCGTAGTACTTGCTAAGGGCGCGGAGGTTGATCTCAGCTACATATGCGGGAACTCTCATGTCGAGCTCGTCGCAGATCTCGTAGAGGACCTGGCCCAGGTAACCTACTTCTTCACCGTTGCAGAGGACCTTTGCAGTTCTGCCGGGATGCAGGAATGTCTTGACATCCTTTTCGTAATCGAACTTGATATCGAGTGCGTCAGCGATGACGTCAACGAGGCCCTTCAATGAGTAGAAATCCTCATCGTCGCCGAAGACGCCGATGCAGATCGTCTCGCGCTCGTCAGGATATTCTGTGAGGGGCAGGGACTTGGGCAGGAACTTGTTGCCCATCTCATAGATGCGGCCTGAGAGGATAGCGTTTTTCTGGTTTCTGGCCATCGCCTTGATCATCTGAGGTGCGAGAGTAGTACGCATCAGTGAAAGATCGATGTTGATCGGGTTGATGAGCTTGATCGCAAAGCGCTCGGGTGCTTCTTCAGGAAGTCTCAGAAGGTCGAAATCTGAAGGTGAGAAGAATGAATAGTGAACACCTTCGGAAGCGCCTGCTGCGCAGAGTGCCCTCTTGATCTTGAGCTCTGAACGCTGCTTGAGATTGTATCCGCCGGATGTAACCTTTGCTGTCGGGATAAATGTAGGCGTGATGTGGTCGTAGCCGTACATACGGATAACTTCTTCGGCAACATCCTGGTAAGACTCCATGTCGACACGGTAGCCGGGAATGTAGATCGTGAGCTCATCGCCGTTAAGCTCAGGTGCGAAGTTAAGGCCGGTCAGAATGCGGACGATATCCTCGTCGGGCACCTTGATTCCGAGAACGCCGTTTACGCGGTTAACACTGACTGTAAGCTTTCTGGGCTCAACGGAGTTTCCTGTGTTAACGTCGAAAGATGTCTTGGATACCTTGCCGCAGCCTAATTCCTCGATGAGGTGGAGGGCACGCTTCATTGCCATGACTGTTGTGTACTCGTCAACGCCCTTGGAGAATCTCATTGAAGAATCGGATACCTGGCCCAATGCCTTGGAGCTCTTACGGATATTGTCGTGAGCGAACTTTGCAGCTTCGAACATGACTGCAGTAGTTGTATCGAGGATCTCGGAATTGAGACCGCCCATGATGCCTGCAAGTGCAATGGGCTTTTTGCCGTCGCAGATAACGAGGTTATCGGGTGTAAGAGCGAACTCTTTCTCGTCCAGAGTTACGATCTTCTCGCCTGCTTCAGCGCGGCGTACGTGGATCTCACCGCCCTCAAGGTAAGAGAAATCGAAAGCGTGCATCGGCTGGCCGAGTTCATAAAGAACATAGTTTGTGATGTCTACGACATTGGAGATCGCAGAGCAGCCGACCAAAGCAAGACGTCTCTTCATCCAGAGCGGTGACTCACCGATAGTAACGTCAGATACATAGTGACCGATGTATCTGGGGCAGAGATCAGGTGCTGAAACTCTGATGTTGAAGTCGATTGCAACATCGCTCTCTGTGTAATCAAGAGCGGGTTCCTTAACGGGCTTTCCGAGTACTGCAGCAACTTCTCTTGCGATACCGAAGATAGACTGGCAGTCAGGTCTGTTTGCAGTGATGGAAACGTCGAAAATATAATCGTCCAAGCCAAGGATAGGCTTAACGTCTGCACCCGGAACGGAGTCAGCAGGAAGAACCAAAAGTCCGTTGTAGCCTGCGCCGGGGAACATATCCTCGGTAACACCGATCTCAACACCTGAGCAGAGCATGCCGTATGAATCGTAGCCACGGAGCTTGCCCTGGCCGATCGTCATGACGCCTTCAACTGTTACATGGTCTTTTGCTGTTGCATAGACCTGAGCGCCGATCAACGCCAAAGGATACTTGCCGCCTGCTTCAACGTTATCTGCGCCGCAGCAGATCTGAAGGATACCGTTTTCGCCGACATCAACAGTGCAGAGATGAAGGTGTGTGCCTTCGATAACTTCGCATGTCTTAACTTCGCCGACAACGACCTTGGAAATGTCCTTGCCTACTTCGTATTTTTCCTCTACTTCGAAGCCGCAGCTGAAGAGCTTTTCTTCGAGCACGTCCGGAGTAACGTCAATATCTACATAATCTTTAAGCCAACTTAATGGTACTAACATAAATCACTTGCCTCCTTTAACCTTAGTCATCGATCTGTTCAAGTACGCGGAGATCAGACTCAAACAGGAGCTTGATGTTGTTGATGCCGTACTTGAGCATGGCAATACGATCGATACCGATACCGAAAGCCAGACCGCTGTATTTGTCGCTGTCGATTCCGCAGCCTTCAAGAACCTTCTTGTTAACTACGCCTGCACCCAAAACTTCGATCCAGCCTGTTCCCTTGCAGAGCTTGCAGCCCTTGCCGCCGCACTGGAAGCAGGAAACGTCAACCTCTACGGAAGGCTCTGTGAACGGGAAGTATGAAGGCCTTAAGCGTGTTCTTGTCTCTTCGCCGAAGATCTTCTTTACGAATACGTCTAACATTCCCTGGAGGTCGCAGAGCGTGATGCCCTCATCAACTACAAGTCCTTCCATCTGGGAGAACATCGGTGAGTGTGTAGCGTCGTCATCGGAACGGAAAACCTTACCCGGTGAGATGATCTTGATCGGAGGTTTCTGTGTCTCCATGACATGGACCTGACCTGCTGAAGTCTGCGTTCTCAAAAGGAACTCAGGGCTTAAGTAGAATGTGTCCTGCATATCGCGTGAAGGGTGATCCTTCGGGATGTTCAAAGCCGTGAAGTTATAGTGATCTGTCTCGATCTCGTTGCCTTCATAAACTTCGAAGCCCATTGAACCGAAAATATCCACAATCTGGTTTCTGACCTGAGTATTGGGATGGAGATAGCCCTTCTTGAGCTTCTTGGAAGGAAGCGTTACGTCGATAGCCTCAGCCTCATAACGTGCCTTCTGCTCAGCTGCCTTGAACTCTGCATCCATAGTGTCGAACTTCTCTGTAGCCCAGTTTCTGAGTTCATTTACCATCTTGCCGTACTCGGCCTTCTGCTCCTTCGGGATCTTGCCCATCTCCTTCATGAGAGAGCCGATCTTGCCTTCCTTTGAGTCCATGACGCTCTTCTTGTACTCGAAGACTGCCTTGGAGCTCGTAAGTCCTGCCAGATCAGTTTCGATCTGACTCTTGATAGCGGATAACTTCTCACTTAATTCACTAAGTTCAGCCATGTTTTCCTCCTCTTTTTCCTTGCCTTGCAATTAAAAAATCCCACGGCAACTTTGTCGTTGCCATGGGACGAATCAGCATTTAAATTTGCACCTTCGCGGTACCACCCATGTTCGGAAAGCCGTTATAACCATCCGCACTTATATTGCGCTGTAATGCCGCCGCACGCATCTTACTTAATCGGCAAAATACCGTTTTCGCAAGAAAGCTCCAGTGTTGAAATTCATCTTTATGCCCTTCGGATCGTGCTTTCAGCCCAAGACACGACTCTCTTTTCCGGAAGCATGAAGACTACTTACGCACCTTCATTGCAGGACTTATTTATAATATGGAGATCGAAAAAAGTCAAGCAACGGAATTTACCAAATCCCTCTAAAACAAGCGGATTTTTGAGATAACGGCTTATATTGAACGGAACAGGGTTTATTTGTTCACAAATTTAAAATTGGGGTTGCCTCTATAGCGAGACAACCCCATTTTCGAAAACATTAATACAGGGAAAACGGATCTTCGAAAAGGTTTATTTCAGGAACTGTTTTACTGCCTTCGCGAAATCCTCAGGCAGCTGTGTCTGTGGTGCGTGGCCACAGCCGTCCATTACGTACATGCTCTTTTTGGGAGCATTTATCGATTCGTAGTATTCCTTTACCATTCCGCAAGGGCATACCCAGTCAGCAGAGCCTGATACGAACATGACGGGAACCTGATATTCGGTATCATGTTCATTCAGGTTGAAATTATAAAGTTCAGGCATGATCTCTCCCTGAAGACTCTCGTATGTCGTGTCGCCGAACATCATGGAATACTCGACTATGAGCCATCTTATGTCATCAACGCCGATATAGGGCGAGAAGAAGAGCGCATCGAATGTCTCGTCTTCGGTAACCGTTGCCTGATGGTAAACGCCTGTTGCCGCACGGAGAGCAGACATGTTCGTGACAGAAGGATCGTCGCAGAATGCCTTGTAAACTCTCTCGAGTTCAGTCGTGTCGTCGCCCCTGGCTTTTGCCTGTGCAAGAGCATCGTTATATGAATAGTGCTCGCTCGCAAGGCCCTGGAAATTTACGACCTGTCCGATGCCTACATAAGCAGCTACTTTTTCAGGGTGAGCCTGGGCATACAAGGTACCGAGTACTGTACCGTAGGAGTGGCCTACGAGAATGACCTTATCCTGATTGAATCTCCGGCAGAGATAATCGACCAGTGCGTCTAAGTCCTCTTCCTGCATCTCGACAGTCGCAAGGCTTGAGTTGCCTTTTTCGAGCTCACGGTAGTAAGATCTGCCGCATCCGGTCTGGTCCCAATGGACGATGGTATAGTCATCGACGAAATAATCAAAAGTGCAGTGATCCATATATCCCGTGGGCGATCCGGGACCGCCGTGGAGGGACACGATTATAGGATTATTCGCGTTCTTGCTGTTGATGAGAATATAGCTCTCGCTGTTCTTAAGCTGGACGTAAAGGCCTTCGTTGACGCCGTCCTTCAATTCGATGGCGCGCTTGACTTCATTGATGTTGCGGCCTGTGATGACGAAGATCAGTGCACCGAAAACGACCACCAGAAGGATAATGACTATTCCCTTCAAAAATCCGAGAAGAATCCTGACAGGAAGCTTCTTCTTGGGCTTGGGACCCCATGCTTCTTTGTGGTGCTTTAAGTGGATACCGATATGGCCGATACCTAAGATGATCGAGCCTACGATCATGATCAGATTGCCGCCGTAGATACCCAGAAGGAAGAAAGCGACTACAGGAAGCGATGCGCCCGGAACGGCAATCCCGAACATATTCCTGTAGAAATCCTTCATTGTCTTTTCGGACTTGAAGTAGCGGATCCAGAAGATCTCATAGATCACCATGCATATGAATGAAAGAATGAGCACGGCGCTCCAGAATGTGAACTTGTGAAAGTTAAAGTTCGAGAAAACAAGTGCAGCGGGAGTTACGATAAACTCGCCCACGCGTTCAAATGCGAGCAGCACTTTATTCTCTCTTTTTGCGTACTCCTCATAGCCGTCCGGTTTGTTCTTCATCCATATAAAATTCGGGATGAAGAGCATAAGAAGCCAGATAAGGCCGATATAAGAAAAACCTAATTGCATATTTTTATCCCCTTTGTTTTAGTTTTTTGTGCGTACTCAGGCGATTTCGGCTCAAGCACGCACGTCCTGCCGTCTTTTGGCAGGATCTTCCTTTCTTCGAATTTCATTCCTATTTCCCCCTGTATATTATTTGACCGACAGGTCGATCAGCCTTCTTATATGGATCTCGACCGCATCAAAACATGCGACCGGACAATTATCCTGATTAAGTATCAGCGGAAGCTCCGTGCATCCCAGGATGACGCCTTCGATGCCGTTCTCTTCCTTCATTCTATTGATGACTCCCTGAAGTTCAGCGAGCGTGGACTCCTTGACGATGCCCTTTTCGAGCTCCTCATAGATCCTTGTTGCGACAAGCTTTCTGTCTTCTTCCGAAGGCACGAAAACCTCTACTCCGGCTTCCCTCAAGTCCTTCTTCATGTAGTCTTTTTCCATCGTGAAAATGGTGCCGAGAAGGCCTATTTTCTTTATGCCTTTGGAGACGACTTCTTCGGTCACTGTTTTAGGGATGCTGACAATGGGCTTATCGAATCTGGCAGCAAGTTCATCGTAGACGACATGCATTGTAACTGCCGTAAGAGAGATGACTTCAGAACCGCCTTTTTCAAGCGCTTCGAGCTTTTCATAAAGGTAATCGGCGAGAAGATCAAACTGTCCTTCTGTCACATAATTCCACGCCCTCGTGAAATTGACGCTCTCGATCGCGATGTCAGGCATAGCCTCGCCGTTAGTGATCCTGTCGATCCCGGAATTTAAATTCTTGTAGTACATTAACGTCGACTCGGGACCTGTCCCGCCGACTAAACCGATCTTTTTCATATTATCCCCTTGCTTGTTCTTCGCTTTTGATATTCAGGATTATAACACTGAACCGGAAAATCAGGGTCCCGTTAATAACCCTCAAAGCCTGAAATTTATATAGTTTGCGGTCACACGGCCGTTCTGATCTGACGTAAACTTTGAAATGGAACCGGACCTTCCCGAAAATCTTGCATTTGCCAGATCTTTAAACTCAAATCCCATGAACATCGCCTGCAAAAATCCCAAAAGGCATCCGTGCGACACGATAAGGATCTTTTCATCAGAAGAAACCATTATTTGCTCGTAAAAAGGCTTTACCCTGTTCCAGAGATCCCTGTCTGATTCCGCATCGGGAAAAGGCCTGTAATCAGGATCGTAACCGTCTTTTTCAGGTATCTTATGTTCGTCATACCAGTCCCACGGTTTTCCGTTGCCTGCACCGGCATCAACTTCCCTGATGAGTTCGGACATTATGGGTGTCAGATGAAGCGTCTTGTTGATCTCTTCAGCTGTCTGCGCTGCCCTTCTCTGATCTGAGCAGTACATGACAAAACCGTCATTGCAGCCTTCGTTTAAAAGCCATCTGCCTATCTCAAATGCCTGTTTTCTGCCGTTTTCCGTGAGAGCCCAGTCGCCACGGGCGCCTGCGTGCCCGTTAAGGTGGTGCTCTGATTCCGTGTGCTGGACTGTGATTATTGTCTTCTTGTTCATTCCTGTTACCCCCGTTTTCTTTTCGCCCCACAAATATGGTTATTATAATACCATCTGCTCAATTCGTTATATGATCTTCCACAAAACGCTTATACATTCGTGCAAATTATTAATTGATACTAAATGACCCAATTCATATAATTTCGAAGTTTGAAATCATAAGGAATATAAGAGGGTCTGTTATGAACGAATTTAAACCTAAGCTGTTTTCCGTAATGAAGAACTATTCCGGTTCCCAGCTCGTAAAGGATATCGTTGCCGGAATCATCGTAGCGATCATCGCGCTGCCTTTGTCCATTGCACTTGCGATCGCATCAGGCGTCGGTCCTGAAGCAGGTATCTACACTGCAATCGTAGCAGGCTTCATCGTATCTTTCTTGGGCGGAAGCAGAGTCCAGATCGCAGGCCCTACGGCAGCTTTCGCAACGATCGTTGCAGGCATCGTCTTAAAGGACGGCAAAGAGGGACTCATCATCGCCACCATCATGGCAGGCATCCTCCTCATTATCATGGGTCTTTGCAGATTCGGAAGCCTTCTTAAATATATTCCCGACCCTATCACAACAGGCTTTACTGCAGGCATCGCAGTCACCCTCTTCATCGGCCAGATCAAGGACTTCACAGGCATCTCTTACCAGAACGGCGAAAAGCCTATCGAGACAGCCGAGAAAGTCATGGCCCTTATAAACAACGCAACAACCATCAACTGGCAGGGCGTTTTGATCGGCGTTATCGCACTTGCGATCCTCATCGTATGGCCCATGATCTTCAAGAAGATCCCCGGCTCATTCATCGCTGTTGTTGTTACAGCAGCAATCGTTGAGATCTTCCACTGGGATGTAAACACTATCGGAAAATCTTTCGAAAACATCCAGGCAGGACTTCCTCCCGTCAGCGTAAACCTCGCAATGTTCTCTTTTGAAAACATCCGCGGCCAGTTCACAAACGCGATCACGATCGCATTCCTCGCAGGCGTTGAATCACTGCTCTCCGCAGTTGTCGCTGACTCCATGATCGGTTCCAAGCACAGACCTAACGCAGAGCTCGTTGCACAGGGTTTAGGTAACATGGCATCCGCATGCTTGGGCGGTATCCCTGCTACAGGCGCAATCGCAAGAACTGCAGCAAACATCAAGAACGGTGGCCGCACACCTATCGCAGGCATGGTACACTCCGTAACTCTTCTTATTGTCGTTGTGTTCCTCATGCCCTACGCAAAGCTCATCCCGATGCCCTGCATCGCGGCTATCCTTTTCCAGGTCGCATACAACATGAGCGGCTGGAGAAGATTTGTTAAGCTCGTAAAGAGCTCACCCAAGAGCGACATCGTTGTCCTTCTCATCACTTTCGCGCTCACTGTAATCTTCGACCTCGTCGTTGCTATCGAAGTAGGCGTGCTCCTTGCAGCAGTCCTCTTCATGAAGAGAATGAGCGAAGTAACACAGGTTGAAGGCTGGAAGGATTTCGATCCCGAGAACGACCCTGACAGCATCGACTTAAGAGTGCTTCCTGAACACACACTCGTATATGAGATCTCCGGTCCTATGTTCTTCGCATCAGCAGGAAAGATACTTCAGATCTCACCTAAGGAAGATACAAAAGCTCTCGTTCTTAGAATGAGAAGCGTAAGCACGATCGATGCAACGGCAATGAAGAATCTTGAGATCCTGGCAGAAGACTGCAAGACAAGAGGCGTACAGCTCATCATGTCACACGTTAACGAGCAGCCCATGAAGGTCATTAAAAAGGCCGGTTTCTACGATAAGCTCGGCGAAGAGAACTTTGCACCTCATATAGACGATGCGCTCGCAAGAGCACAGGAGATCGTAAAGGCTTAAAGCCTAGTTGCAGATTTTGAAGATAAAACAGCGGTGCTTGATCGTGTGAGGCGAAGGCACCGCTGTTTGTTTTACTGATTACTTAACGATATTCTTGACCCAGATTCCGGACCTGACGAAGAAGAACGCGATGGTGCATTTTACGATCTCCATGCCGTGAACGATAAAGAGCATCCAGGTGACACCCATGTTCGTAAAATGGCTCAGGCAGAACGCCAGAGGCACGACGAGGACCCATGTGTAAACGCTGTCGAAGATAACCGTAAGGACTGCATTTCCGCCTGATCTCATGATGAAATAAGATGCATGTGTATATGAGCAGAAAGGCATCATGATAGCGCAGATGAAAATGAAGTTCGTAGCGAGGTGTCTGATCACGTCGCTCGTGTTATAGAGCAGCGGGAAGAACGGCGCGATTATTGCCATTACCGCGCCGAAAACAAGACCGCATACAACAGTGACTGTTCTCATCCTGTATGCCTTCTTCATTGCATCATCGAGTTCGCCGGCACCAAGGATATGGCCCATCATGATACCGACCGCTTCGCCCATTGCAAGGAAAGCCACACCCATGAGGTTCCAGATCGTGGATTCGATATTAAGGGCAGCAACCGCATCAAGGCTCCTGTAAGAATAGCACTGGTTGATCGTTGTCATGCCGAGTGACCACAAGGTCTCATTAGCCATGAGAGGCAGAGCCTTTAAAAGGAACTTAAGGGCAAGATCTCCCGGTATCTTAAAGTTCGAAAAAGCACCATTGATGAACGGGAAAGCCGTAGAATGCTTGCCTGTGTAGATAATAAGGATCGCGAGCTCCACGAATCTGGAAATGACCGTGGCAATAGCGGCACCGACAGCGCCTAACGCAGGAAGCCCGAAGTGTCCGTAGATGAGGAGCCAGTTGCCGACAAGGTTTACCGCGATCGCAGCCATGGATGAATACATCGGAACCTTGGTTGAACCCAGGTCTCTTAATGTGCCTGCATAAGCCTGTGTGATTCCGATCGGAATAAGGCTTATGAGAATTACATGCATATAATCGATACCGATCTGCAATGTCTCGGCAGCATCGGCAGGATCACCTTCGCCTAAAAGGAAAAGGTTGATAAGATCAGGTGCCCAGATAAAAAGGATCAGGGTGCAGATAGCAGCGAGGATCGTATTGAAGATGATCTTAAACTGGAATGAGTAGCGGATGCCTTCGTCATCGCCCTTGCCCTTGTACTGTGCAGTAAAGATGCCGACTCCGGCGGTGGCGCCGAAGATGACAAGATAGAAAACGAAGATCAGCTGGTTGGCGATCGCAACTCCTGAGAGCGCATTAGTACCGACCCTCCCGATCATGAGATTGTCGAGAAGGTTTACGAAGTTGGAAATTCCGTTCTGCACCATTATCGGAATGGCGATCATAAGGAGTTTCTTTATATAGGATCTGTCTTCTTTTACACCAGTCATAATTACTTATATATGTTCCTATTTTCGTCAGTTCGAGAATTTTAGCAAAAGAGTTTTACGTAAACAAGTCTGATAATGGGACAAAAATGTTAGTTTTAAGGGCTTTTACGGCACTTTGGCCGTAAGCGTATAATTGAGTCGAAAAGTTTTTTCGAGGAATTTCGAAAAATATGTGTGAAACCGGATTACCTCATTCGTCTTATAGGTGAGATCTCAAAAATCACAAAAGGAAGGTTAGGCCAAATGAACAATGAAGCTGTGTTGAGACTTTTCGATACATATGCCGATGACGCTTTCCGTCTGGCGTATTCGTATCTGGGCTCAAGACCTGATGCCGAAGATGTTGTTCAGGATGTTTTCCTAAAGCTCATCAGATCCGATATCACTATCACTAAAGGCAAAGAAAAATCATATATCCTTACCATGACCGTCAACAGGTGCAGGGATTTTCTGAAATCCTCAGATGTAGTCTTGAAAGCACCTTTTGAAGACGCAGTCGAAGTAGGGTCAGACATCAATATAGATGAAGATGATACGGAAATGTACGAAGCAGTATCAGAACTTCCCGAAAAACTCAGAGTCGCGATACATCTTCATTACTACGAAGGCTACTCCCTGAAAGAGATAGCTGACATCCTGGAAATAGAACCATCTGCAGTATCGATGAGACTTACCAGGGCAAAGGAAATCTTGAGAAAACGTTTTATGGGAGGTAGCAGCTATGCAGGATGAATACATCAAAGCTATCGAAAAGATAGAAATGAATAAAGACAGGAAAATAGAAATGAGAAAAATATTAGAAAACGAAATGGCTTCACAGGAAGCTTCTGTAACAACATTGCCCGTACGTGCCAAGACATCACGCCTTTCCGCAGGCGCGAAGGTAGGTATCGCGGCAGCAGCAGTCACACTTTCAATGGGTACGCTCATGGCGATCCCTTCAACAAGAAACGCAATCTCAGCAAGTGTAAGGGCATTCTTCCACATGGAGATCCCTGATGGCGCAGAAGACGGATACACAAAGGATATGGAAAACAGAGAAAACCGCGTTGTCCCTACAGATGATGTTGACGAATCAGTAAGAGCAGAGATCGAAGCGGCAGTATCCTCACAGGATCAGGCAGAAGACGATTACTTTAAGACCGTAACCGTAACTGCTGACTATTACTCCGATCCTGAACTCAACAAGTATGCCAACTACTATGCGCAGCAGGAATACAACATCATGGACATCAAGAAGGATTCTGAATTCTCCGACTGCTACGGCGATCTGAAGACAAACGACTGGTATTCAGACGGATTCTTCGTAACCTATACGCTCGGAACCAACGCTCAGCCTACTTTTGGCACAATCTATGTTTTCAAGGCAACTCCCGAACAGCTCGAAGGCTTCATGAAGAACTATTACAACGTCGTATCTTACGAGCGCAAGGAACACAATCAGGATGCCGTTGCTTATGACGGATTCTGGACAAAGAGTACCGATTCCGACGGAAATGAAGTCTATAAGGCTTCCTGGCTCGGACCCGAACCTGAGACGAAGATCCTGCCCTCCGACTGCGCGAGATTTATGAACTTCACTCTCACATACGACGCAGCTAACCAGATCGTTATCTGCACAATTGAAGAAGGCGGCGGAATCGGCTGATATTCTTATAATTTCATAGTGCCCATACAAAGGAGGCTGCCCTATCGCAAGGCAGCCTTCTTTTGCGACCGTGATCCGGATAGCCGGTGTTTTTACACCATTTTCCATATATATAAATCTGGTGTAAAAAAAGGCCTGTTTTTTACACCATTTTGAAAATATTTGCTTTTGGTGTAAAAACACATGTTTTACACCCGCAAAACTCCTTGGTTGAGTTCTCCTCAACTGCCCGTTGTTTGAAAATCTCCGGAAACAGAAATACCATATGCTTAAGATGCATGCACAACTGATGTAGGAGATGAAATATGGCAAAGACAATAGGAAACAATATCAAGCTCTTCCGCAAGAACAAGGGCTTTACACAGGAAGAACTTGCTGACCTTTTGAGCGTAACGCCCCAGGCGGTCAGTAAGTGGGAATCTGAGAACAGCCTCCCCGACACTTCGATGCTGATCCCTCTGGCACAGGTCCTTGGTGTAAGCACCGACGCTCTCCTGGGATACGATTCACTCTCCGAGAACGAAGAAGTGATCGCAAGAGTAAAAGAGACTGTCATCGGCATGAAGAACAGCGACGAAGGCAGAGAACAAAAGGCTCTCCGCATCTCAGAATATCTCGCGACGGAGACAACCCTTAATCCGGGATGCTTTGAGATCATTAAGGATTATGTGCAGGAGACCGCAAACCTCAGCATGTATGCCGACCCCGTGCTCGAAAACAGTTTCCCGGGCGAAGAGGAAAGACTGGCAAAACTCTATAAAGATGCAATAAGAAAGGGCGCTTATCTCATCGGTCACTGCGCAGACAGGGGTCTTATCGAGAGGACTCATTTCGCGGTCGCATGGATCTATATCCACATGAAGGATTTCGATAACGCAAGGGCTCATATCAATGTACTCCCAAGCATCTCACCCGGATGCATCGCCGAGAAGATCTCAATGGAACTCACATACTTCGAGAGTGGCTTCGAGAAGATGAAGGTTGATATCGCAAATAACTCAGTCCTTCTTTTTGACATGACCGCAAGCTTCCTCAACACGATCGCACAGGACTACGGCTGGAACGGCGAGAAGGACGAAGCACTCAGAGTGATCGACTGGTGTGAAGGCATCGTCAAAGCATATGCCTCAATGAAAGATTCCATCAGCATGGATCATTATCTGAGGATCAGAAGGAGCCTTGCTTTCTTCAGACTCGTCGCGGTAAAGAGATCAGGAGACAACGAGGGCGCGGTCAAGCTCTATAACGATTTCTGCGAAGAGATCGGACGCGAAGACCTGACGGACGAACAGAAGAAGAAAGTGATCGAACTTCTTAATAACGACATCGCCCACTACGGTAAATATACCTGAAATCAGCGCAAGACTTCCTAACTTCGGGTTCGGAAGGGATTGCGGAAGGGGTTGCGGAAGGGGGCACTGATCCTGATTGACAAAAAACTGTACGAAAACAGAGAAAAGTGTCAATAAAATCGTCAAAAAGGCCTCTGATTGACAAAATTATTGACGATTTTGGTCATTTCCGTACAGTTTTTCGTCAATGAACGTGAAGAACACAGTGCGGGGCCGGTTTTCGTGCGCTAGCAAAACACTTATTCCAGCGAATGACTCAAACGGTGACTATTTTCCCTAAAATAGTCACCACTCCGGTCATTTTAGGGTGAAAATGACTCAAACAGTGACTAAAAACCCAAAATCAGTCATCATTTCAGTCATTCACCAAAAAGTTGACCAGTCGTCGACCATCAAAAAAAACGCCCGCCTCGTTTCCGGGGCGGGTGTCTTTATCAGTCTTTTTATCTTCCCTTTTTCTTTGCTTTCTTTTCGAGATACATGGCTTTGTCGGCCTTCTTCATCGATTCGGTGACGCCGTGCCAGTCCTGGACTTCGCTCGTACCGATGCTCGCTGAAAGCTCAAAAGGATATTTGCCTGATTGATTTACTTCGCGGATATTGTTCCTGACGCCTCTAATAAACTTGCCGACACGGCCGGCTTCGTTTAAGACCAGGACTGCTTCGAACTCATCGCCGCCCATTCTGGCAACAAATTCGCCCGGGTTAAGCGCGTTTTCGATGCAATTCGCAATCTCCTTGATCGCGTCGTCACCATCGTTATGTCCGTATGTATCGTTAATGATCTTAAGGTCATCCATGTCGATCGATACGACTGCGATTTCCTTTATCATCTTGCCGTCTTTGTCGAACTTTTCGGAGATCTTCTTTTCGAATCCGCGCCTGTTAAGTGTCTCTGTGAGAGGATCGGTGATGTAGAGCGTCAAAACGTCTGAAATACCGAAAAGCTTCTCGTAGAGCTCGAACTTATTCATGTTCGCTGCGACCTGCATCAGGAGATACTCGATCTTGAAGTTGATGTAATTCGGCATATCCGAATCAACTACCATGGCGATGTAGCCGTAAACTTCATTCTTGTATGCGAGAGGGAAATGGATCCTCATTCCGTGGTCTTCGTTTTCTAAGCCTTCAGGAAGGAGCCTGTTGTTAGGAAACGTAATGGTCTTAATAACATTGTCTCCCCTGTTGGTAAAGTAACCGAGAAGATCCCTGTTCTCTTCTTTGTATCTGCAGATGTAACAGGACTTGACGCTCTCTACCGTCTTGAACTGCTCTAATGTCAGTTCTTTGCCGGCTTCTCTGGTGAGCGCGCCCTCGAAAAGATCGCTGATAACAACATATTCTCTCATGTTCTCGGTATTGATCGATACAGTAGCCGTGAGATCCAGAAGTTCGGAATAAACATCTCTCTCGACGACAAGGTCACCGGTGCTCTCACGGAGGATCAGGGTGCCCGGAACATATGTCTCAAGTTCTGCCTTCCTGCCCGCTAACACGTCCTCAAGGACCTTTACCGCTGTATCGACAAATAAAGAATTGGAGATCTCGATAGTTGAGATAGACGGAATATGTTCACTCGCGCACCGGGCATTATCAACGCCGCTGATCATGACATCCTGCGGCACGGAATAACCTCTCTTGCGCAGCTCGTTGCAAAGCGCAATCGCTTCGTAGTCGTTGGAACAGATGATCGCTTCGGGGAGCTTGCCGTTCTTCTTTATGAAGAAATCAGCCATCTCGGGACCCTGGTCTGACCAGTAGTTGCCGTGGAATATCTTTTTCTCGGATACTTTAAAACCGGCCTCAGCCATGGCATCTTCGAAGCCTTGTCTTCTTGCGAAAGAATCGTCGATGTCATCTCTGCCGGTAACAAAACCGATATCCTTTGTCTTACATTTGGAGATTACGTGAGCTGCGATATCGTGCATCAAAGCCCTGTTGTCGGGGATGATGTTATAAAAACCCGGTATCTCGGCTCTGATACAGATGACCGGAGGAACATCGTTGTCGGATAAAAGGTCTTCTACGAGATCTTTTCCAACACCTTCGTGAATAAGCGTGTCATAGCACAGGATCACGCCATCGTAATCGTGGACATCCGGCAAAGACAGGATGCTCTTAAATCCGGTAACGTGGAGAGGATTTGTCGTAGGCATGGAACAGATTCCGAAAACATCGATCCTGTAGCCCTTTTCGCGGGCATAGTAATCGAGCTGCTTAAGGATTCCCATAGCAAAGTCTCTGTACATGTCGCCGATAAAAACACAAATCTTCATAAAACCATTATACTAGGCGTTTCAGAGCCTGAAAAGACGGTCTTAGCCTACTGCCTTAAGGTTCCCAGCTTCGCTTTCTCCTTATAAAGTTCTTCATCGGCTTTCGCCATCGCATTCTGGAATGAGGAAACATCACCGCTATATTGGCAGTAGCCAATACAGCACGTCAGCTCATATTTAGCGCCGGACTCATTATTCATCTTAATGAGAGTCTCTTTTATGCTCTTGCAGAGCGTCTTTATCATCTCTTCGTCGTCGGTCTTTGCGATGATGATGAATTCGTCTCCGCCGAACCTGGCAATGAAGGTTTTCAAAGGATTGCTGCCGCATGCGGCCTTTAATGCATCGGCTGTTCTTTTAAGAGCGTTGTCGCCTTCCACATGACCATACTGGTCGTTGATTAGCTTGAACTTATTAAGATCGATCATTAGGACATAGCGGTTGTTCTTATCAGAACCCTGCTTAATAGATTCGCCTGCAACATATTTTTTGAGCTGTGTTCTGTTGTTGAGTCTTGTCAGTTCATCTATTGATACCTGGTCGTTAAGGCTGACGATATAAACATAAAGCATTAAAAGCGTGCTGCCGAAGCAGAACACCGGAGCGTTGAGCCACAGTATCTGCATAATTCCGAAAACCGTTAAGATAACAGGATAGATAGCACACGCCAGATACTGAGTCCTGACGGCGTAATTCTCCTTTTTCATCGCCCTGATGAATGATCTTATTGCACTTACCGTAATATATAATGCCGGAACACTGAGGAATACTAAGTAATACTTCAAAGTCATTCCATTATTCCCATCCATTACCACCGGGCGCAGGAATGTGAAAAGTATTACCATCGTGATAGTTTCAATCATTGCAGGGATCAATGCGTACATCATGTGTAAAAATGTCAGGATATATTTTTCGCCCTGGGAAAGTTCGACATATACAAACCATAATCCCGTTATGGCACTAAGCAGAATCGCATTCGAAATATTAGCCAGGGACGCTGTGAGCACTGTATGGGGAATAAGACCTCCAAGTATGAGGACCCAGAATATGTCGCTCACAAAGTAGAGCATGTGGCTTACCGTTATGTTGACGAAGATTATCTGCTTGGTCTGTCTGCCGACAGTACCCATTTCTCTCAAGAACATCATCAGAAAAATGATAATGCAGACAATATTAGCTTCTACATAAAACGTCGTATAATCGATTTCCATGTTGCGATTATATGCCACTAAAAAATCTTTTACAATAAACAAAATATTAATAAAATAAATACGATTCTTGATGAAATATTTACCTAAAATGATAATATTTGCTTAATTCTTAAAGGGGAGGGACTAAGAATGCCGTTTTGCAGCAAGTGTGGACATGAGGTTTCGGGCACCTCTCTTTTTTGCACCAAGTGCGGAGCACCGGTAGAACAGGCTGATCCGGTACCTGTAATGTCTTCGGAGGAAAGTATTGCTTACATACACAAGCTCAGGGATAAACTGACAAAGATCGAGAAACTCGAGCACGAGGTCGCCGATAACGAAGCAAGACTTGCAAAGCCTTTGGAACTCAATTACAGATCATATTCATTTTTCAGGTTCTTCTGGCCATATCTGGTAGGGTCATTATGCACTTTATATTTCTTTGGTCTGATCTTTGCGATGACATCAGATAACGGAAGAGCCAATTTTGTCTCGTTCCTGTTTGTAAGCGTGCCGATCTTTCTTATTATTCTCGGAATCGTCCTTGCCAACAAGAGGAAAAACAGTGAAAACGAAGCGATAATGCTCGGAAACGAAAAAATAAAAGAACAAAGAGCAAAGCTCGAAAAAGAAACACAAGAGCTCAGGTCCAGGTTAAGTACATCAAGGGCAGACCTTACAGCATATAACAAATACATACCGAAAAAGCTCTGTACAACAGCTTCTATGGCTAAACTGAAGGCTCTTATCCAGTCGGGAAAAGCTTCAAGCCTTCAGGAAGCAATCAGGATGCTGGAGTAACAGATCTGCCATCGTCTCTTCAACGCTTTTTACCGCTCCGCTTGTCTCCATTACAGGATGAATGAGCGGAGCGATCTTTGTAAAACCGGCATTAAGGCATTCTTCGTAGCCGTCGCCTGTAATTCCGCATATTCCGATAACCGGTTTGCCGTATTTTCGAGCCACCTTCATGACCTTAAAAGGAGCCTTGCCGCTCAGTGTCTGGCTGTCTATTCTCCCCTCACCCGTAATCACGATATCAGAGCTTCGGATAAGGTTTTCCAAACCCGTTATCTCCATAACTATCTCAGCGCCGGATCTTAATTCCGCACCGAGGAAATTCTTTAATGCAAAGCTCATTCCGCCTGCTGCGCCTGTGCCTTTTTCGAAAGGATCAAAGCCTGACAGCCGGGCGAAATTTTCAAGAAGTTTATCCATGTCTTCACAGTCTTTTTCCGATGCGCCTTTTTGGGGAGCGTAAACAAAACTCGCACCATCAGGTCCGCACAACGGATTGGTGACATCGCTCGCAACAACGATGGAAATACCCCTGCAGATAAGGTCTTTTGTATCGACACTGTAAAGGTCCTTAAGGCCGGATGCACCATTCCGGATATCATTGCCATCCTTATCTGTAAGCTTTGCACCGAGTGATTGAAGCATGCCTGCACCACCGTCATTGGTTGCGCTTCCGCCTATGCAAATGAAGAGCTTTTCACAGCCTTCACTAAGAGCATCCTTCATGAGTTCACCGACACCGTAAGTTGTGGTGAGATACGGGTTACGCTCATCTTCTTTAAGGAGTGTGAGACCGCATGCTTTTGCCATCTCGATATATGCAGTTTTATTGTCAGGATCAATGATATAGGAAGCTCCGACCGGCTTTCCGAGAGGACCTGTGACCGTCACTGTTTTCGGGATGCCGCCTACAAAAGGAGCTATGGAATCGATGGTGCCTTCGCCACCGTCAGCTACCGGAATGACAGTTACTTCCGCATCAGGGCATGCACGGAGAATGCCGCGCTTTGCAGCATTGCCGGCTTCCAATGAAGTAAGGCTCCCCTTGAATGAATCGATGGCTATAACTGCCTTCATTTAAAAACCCTTATCCACCTGGTCAGCGATCTGCTCACTTGAATAAGGCCAGGTCTCAACAGAGCCGATGTAGATATTTACAAGTCCTTTGCCGGCAGGAATGATGCCCTCCGCATCGATAACAACGTGGATATTGTTTGTATCATCGGTCGAATAGATGAACGCTTTGCGTCCGGAATCCAGAGTAAATTCTTTTGTGATGCTTCCCTGATAAACGTTTTTCGCTTCTTCGAAAGATTCATTCATCTGATCCTGAATGATCACATGCAGGAAGCACTTTGTCGCATCGCTTCCAACCAGATAGAAATTGCCGCCCTGACCTGTATATGCCAGGATGTCGCTGTCGTATTTGAAATCGTATGTGACGCCGGATTCCGAAGAGAGAACGACATTCTCATAAACCGGATCCATGAATGCCAGATTACCACTGGTTGTTCCGGAAGTGCCGAAGGTCTCTGCCTCGTGGATAACTGTGGGGGAAGTATTATTGCATGCGGCAGATACCAGCATGACACACAAGATCAAGACAGCCGCAACCGCTCTTCTGTTCATAAGACACCCCCAAATCGCTTGATGCGGTCATTATACTATAAAATGCATTTTGGAAATGAATCTGTATAATTAACTTGTTATGGAAGCGAGGTAAAAAATGCGACGTCTGGTATTCGGAATCTTATCGCTCCTGTTGCTCGGCATCGAAGTGCTGATAGGCCTTTATGCCCATGGCTGGGTAAGAAGCTACTTGGGTGACGTTCTTGTCGTCATCCTGATCTACACGCTCATAAGGACGATCGCACCATATAAGATCTCCAGATGGTACATCCTCCCTACGTTGATCCTGATATTCTCGTTCATCGTTGAATTCCTGCAGTTCTGGGGCTTTTGTGACCGCTTCGGCATCACGAATGAGCTCCTCCGGATCATCATCGGAACCGGGTTTTCGTGGATAGATATCCTTAGTTATTGTGTTGGTATTATCCCCTGTTATATAGCAGAGTTTTTGTTAGCGCGTTCGAAACAGTAAGAACCCTTTTGTGCTAATATGTCTGAGGTCAAATAAATTTTAGACAGGCATGGAGGGTTTAAAATGAAGCGTACTTTTAGCGCAAAGACTGTTATTTGTTTTGTTGCAGCTGTCGGAATGCTTTTCGCGATGGCCGGCTGCAGCTTCGGCAAGAAGCCCGAGTTCGATATTCAGAACTATATCGAATTCACGTTCACGGGTTATGACGGCGAAGGCGTTCTCACTTACAAGGTCGATTATGAGGGCCTGATGGATGATCTTTACGACAGCAAGGTCAAATTCGACGACGATGACGTAGAGGACTCTATCAAGGTTGAGCCTAAGAAGACAACGGGTCTGAGCAACGGCGAAAAGATCGATGTCGAGCTCGATGTCAGAAGCAGACTCGAAGACAATGTAAAGGCTACATTCATCTACGAAGATTTCGAAGTTAAGGTAGAAGGTCTTGAAGAAAGACAGGTTTTCGATCCTTTCGCATATGTTAAGGTCGTATTCGCAGGAATCGCACCCAACGGTACCGCAAAGATCGAAGCAGAAGGCAACAGCCCGATCCAAGGCATTACCTACACCATCACAAGCGATAACCGCGGCAAGAACCTCAAGAACGGCGATGTAGTCACAGTTAAGGCAAATAAGAAGAATCTCGAAAAGGCTTGCCTCGACGCCGGTTATATTCTTAGCGGAGACACAAAGGAATTCACTGTAGAAGGACTTGAAGAATATGCAACTTCATTAGGTCAGATCACAGATAAGATGATCGATGAGCTCAAGAAGCAGGGTGAAGATACTTTCAATTCAAGCATCAAGAGCTGGGCTAAAGATTCAAAGCTCGACAGCTGCGAATATGTAGGCGCATATTTCCTCTCACTCAAGGAAGGCGCAAAGAAGTCCTACAGCGGCCACTATAACTACGTCTACATGATCTATCACATCCACTGCACCACAACTGCAGGCGAGTTTGATTATTACTTCTACGTTGCTTTCAACGACATCGTTGTTAAGGCTGACGGTTCAAACGAATGCTACAACATCATGGACGTTAAGTATCCGACAGGTTCTGAATACAGCAAAACTGCGATCAAGAAGGGCTCAGGCTCCAAGGCACGTTATGTCATCGGCTATGAAGACGTTGAAACACTTTATAACAATGTAATCAGGTCCGAGAGCCAGTACTACAACTGTGAGAACAATGTCAAAGCTCCTCAGCAGGGACAGAATGCAACAACTGAGACAGCTGCAACCTCTGAGACATCTGCTTCTGATACAACACAAGCAACAGAGACGACGTAACAGATTCGCTCAATCCAAAAACAAGAAGCGGTCCTTCAGTTTGAAGGGCCGCTTTATATTGGCTTGATAAGTTAAACGGAAAACAGATCAGCTTAGCTCTGCAAGTTTCTTGCTCCGCATGCGGAACAGAATTGTGCGCCGGGCTTAAGCAGGCTGCCGCATGATTCACAGTACTGGGCCGCAGGTGCCTGATAAGGATTTTCAACGTGAACAAATTCCTGAGGCTGGGCAGGCTGCTGTTGTGCCATGTAAGCAGGTGTATTGGCGGATACGTTATAATATTGATTGCCGTACTGGGGATTTCTTATAGTGCTGGGATCGACATAGTCGCCCTGGGGAGCGAACTTTGCGCAAAGGTATGAGATGAGCGCGCCGATGCCGGCAAAGCTGTAAGCGATTATCAGGATAAAGAGATTAAGTCCGGAAGAATCACGTTCTCCAAATAAGGAATACTGCAGAACGGTTCCGACGATTACTCCGGTGATCTCCATGACGATCCATAATACGATCGTAAGAGCGATGTAACCACCTGGTTTTCTTCCTCTGGCAATCGCATTTCTTCTGTTGACTTTACAAAGTCCGAAAACGGCTAAAAATTCCAGCATAGTTCCTCTCCTTTGAGTTTAAATTATTTAAAGGCCCTAAAACCCCTTAGAAACGATTGTATCAATAGAGAAATAAAATTACGAGAAAGCTCATCTTTCTCTCTTGCGGTCCTTATAGTAGTCGTCCTTATCCTTGTACATCATCTTATCGATAACGACTACCAGATCCTGGGTATCTTCCTTGCTGAAGTCGAAAACATGGCCTCCGACAGCAGCAGAAAGCTTGTAGGGCTTGCCGGAGATCTCATTGTATTTATCAACTGCTTCAGCAGTCTTCTGCTTATAAAGTTCGATATCAGACTCCTTGCCCTTGTAAACGAGGGCGACAAATTCGTCTCCTGCAAATCTTATGACGGTTCCGACAGAACCGAAAACATCAGTTAGGATCCTTGCAAATGCGATAAGGGCCTGGTCGCCTTCTTCATGGGAATAGTCATCGTTGATCCTCTTAAATCCGTTAAGGTCGAGCATATAGGCAACAATCGTTTCCTTCCGCCTTTTCTGGAGTCTCTTAAGCTCCCTGTCGAGCTCGAATCTGTTATAAACGCCCGTAAGCTTGTCGATATAAATGCACTCATTTTGCAGCGAGCTGATGATACCGATAAGAGATACTGCAATACTTACAGGCACAAGAGAGATTCCGTAAACCATGGTCTGTATAATAAGACATAACAATATCGGCATAAAGAACTCGATAACCGGGAAATAACGGAGCGCCGGGTTCTTGAACTTTGATACGAAATAAAAAATGTATCCATAGAGGATAAGCGCTACGGCCGCGACAATAAAGACAAAGAAGAGCGGTCCTCTGTGGTAAACATTGATCTTATCGATGTCGAAGACGACCGGCACGAAGATATTAATAATGATCAGCGCAAACTGAATAAAGCTTACGATTAAGAAACATATCTTCTGGCTCTTTGTGATCTTCTTGTCGATATGTTTGATGATCATATGGACCAGGAAAATTCCGAATAAGATGTTATACAGGAAAAGGTAACTGTTGCCGAGCAAAAGCACGAAATGATAGAACTGCTGTCCTGCTCCGATCTTTCCATCCAATTCCGAAGCAATACAGTCAATCAGGCAGTTTGCGATCGATGCGATTATCATTCGGAACAGGATCCGGCTCTCGTCTTTACGTCCGGGCAGGTTCCAGCCTCTTGTGACCAACAGGGTCAGAAGAATAGCAATACCGATAAAATCGGCCACGATTACAGAATAGATGTTAATAATGGGTGCCATAAGAAGATTATACTATCCCTTTTTTGAATTGTACTTATTCTTTTATCTATTTAAAGCTTTGAGGCTTGATATCAAGTGTTGGTCCCATCCAAAGGCGGCCAAGCCGGACAAAAAGCGGCAGACCATTTAAGATCTGCCGCCGGTAAAGTCTGTTAATAAGATCTGTCAGATGAGTTCTGCAAGATCAACGTATTCAAGATCCAATGCCTTGGCAACATTCTTATTTACGATCTTGCCGTCGTAGCAGTTAACGCCCAGGGCGATTGCCTTGTTTGCCTTAACAGCTTCTTCGAGGCCGGAACCGGCAATCTGGAGACCGTAACGGAGTGTAGCGTTTGTGAGAGCGATAGTGGATGTTCTCGGAACTGAACCGGGCATGTTGCCTACGCAGTAGTGAACGACACCGTCTTCTACGAAGATCGGATCATCGTGTGTGGTGACGCGTGAAGATTCACCACATCCGCCCTGGTCGATAGCTACATCTACGAATACAGCGCCGTTCTTCATCTCGGGAAGATATTTGCGCTTGAAGAGCTTTGGTGTAGAACCGCCGGGAATAAGTACGGAACCGATTACGAGGTCAGCTTCCTTGACTGCTCTCTCGACGTTGGAATCGTTGGAAACCAATGTCTGGATGTGTGAACCGAATCTGTTGTCGAGCTCTTCAAGTCTCTTGAGGTTGACGTCAAGGATCGTAACATTAGCACCCATGCCGACAGCGATCTTGCACGCATTCATGCCGACTGTACCGCCGCCCAGGATAACTACATTTGCCTTAGGTGTGCCGGGTACGCCTGCGAGCAGGATTCCTTCACCGCCGAACTTCTTTTCGAGATACTTGGCGCCTTCCTGAATGGAGAGACGGCCTGCGATCTGGCTCATAGGAGCAAGACACGGAAGTGATCCGTCAGCTTCCTGGATCGTCTCATAAGCAACTGCCTTTACCTTGCCATCGAGGAGAGCATCTGTCTGCTCTTTGTCTGCAGCGAGGTGGAGATATGTATAGAGAATAAGGCCTTCTCTGAAGAGCGGATATTCTTCCGGCAGGGGTTCTTTTACCTTGACCATCATGTCAACGAGAGCCCAGATGTCTGCGGCGTTGTCGATGAGCGACGCACCGGCATCGATGTACTCGTTGTCCGTAAAGCCGGAACCGACTCCTGCGCCCTTTTCCATGTAAACATGGTGTCCTGCTGCGACATAGGCTTTGACATTGTCGGGTGTGAGGCCTACACGGAACTCATTGTTTTTGATCTCTTTTACGCATCCGATCTTCATATTCCTTTTTCTCCTTGAGAATTAGTTATTGACCGCGCCCAAACCGCGGACAGATAATATTATAAAGTACATTTGAGATATTGTTTTCTATTCATTCACACTAAAAACATAAAGCCAATTTATACTTAAAGTACATATTCATTCGGAGGCCCTCGCTCTTGGAACTCAAGGACATAAAGAAATTCACGCTCATAATCAACGGCATAATCCTGGTGCTGGTATTTATGCTTGCGGCTTTCTTTGTGTACTGCAAAGCAACGTTCCTGATCTGGTTCAGCATTCCTACCGCGCTGGTCTATGTTATCGGTTACTTCCTGATCAGGAAAGACCGTCTCGAGATCTATACGAGAGTCGTATATTTCTGGCTCACGCTTTATATGTGTTTATGCACGGTCTTTCTGGGATACAGAATGGGATTCCATCTTTACTGCATGTCGATGATCCCGATCAGTTTCTATGCTGAGTTTATGGCTGACAAGCTCGGCAAGAAAAAGCTCAACGCATTCGCAACGAGCGGCGCGGTCGCATTCTGTTATCTTGTCTCCACAGGTTATTCCGCAGCTAACGGTGCGGTATATGAGGTTGATACGACGGTAAGGGACCTTGTCTGGACCATGAATTCCGTCATTACGATCTCGTTCATGATCTTCTATTCAAAACTTGTACTCAGCATGATCGGCGATTACGAAAAGAAACTCAAAGACGTTGCCCACAAAGACAGGCTCACAGGTCTTTATAACCGTCACTTCATGATGGACGAGATCGAAAAGGCCTACAAAAGCGATAAGACCGCTTTTGTCATAATGTCCGACATCGATAACTTCAAAAAGATCAACGATCAGTATGGCCACAATGCAGGTGACTATATTCTCGTAAGCATTGCAAACATCATGAGGGAAGCCTGCAGCGATATAATAGTCTCCCGCTGGGGCGGCGAGGAATTCCTGATACTGGTTTCCGGAAAAGAAGAAGACCAAGTTCTGGCCGGAATAGAAAAACTCAGGAAGAATATAGAATCCGAAGATTTTGTTTTCGAAGACCGGCATATAAAAGTCACCATTACTGCAGGTGTTGCAGCCCGCACAAAAGGACAGTCGATCGATAACTGGATCAGCGATGCTGACAACAAACTTTATACGGGCAAGAATACAGGCAAAAACAAAGTCGTCTTTTAACTGACTGCACCTGTTTGATACTTTGAACAAACTGGGATAAGAAAAAAATAAAAACCTAAAAAAGAGTCCGGATCTGAACCATCCGGACTTTTTTCTTGGGGGCTGTTATGAAGAAAATATGAAAAGCATTATTGCTTGGATGACTACATTATTGCCCCCTGACCTAAAACGAACTTGAAATGCATGAGGAAAAGTTGAGTGAAATCATTTATACTGTCAGAAGGTGGCTAATACAATTAAGGAGACTATACCTATGGAAGGTTATAAATTCTTTGATGAAAACGGCACTTTTAAATTAAACGATCCCGAACTTTACAGCTATCTTTACTTCCCCGTTGGAGCAGCCAGCGGCATGATGGGATGCCTTACGCCCGAATTAGGCGGCGATCTTAAGACCTCCCAGAACACATTCATCTTAGAGCCCGTATCCTCCGATAATCTTCACAACAACCGCTCTACCAGAAACTTCTGGCTCTGTTTTGAAGACGGCACTCTCATATCGGCAACGGGCGCTTCCGCATCCCAGCATGCGAAAAGATTTACAGAAGAAAAAGACAAAGTCACCTTAACAAACGGCCTTTTATGGCAGAGCATCCGACGCCTTATAAGCGAAAGGGATCTTGAGATCGGGATCACCACTTTCGTACCTGTTAATACCTCAGACAGGATCGAACTTACAAGGGTCAGAATTACCAATAACGGCACTTCGCCCGTTACTTTCACACCGACAGCCGCAACACCTATCTACGGACGTTCGGCTGACAACATCAGAGACCACAGAAACGTTACTTCCATGCTCAACCGCATGACCGTTACCGAATACGGCGTAACAAACGATCCCACCCTCACTTTCGACGAGAGAGGACACAGAAGAAATAAGGTCATCTACGGTTTCTTCGCAGCTGAAGGTGAAGGCTATAAGCCTGTATCCTTCTGCCCTGTCGCAGAAGATTTCATCGGCGAAGGCGGAGCTTTCGACAACCCGAGATTCCCTGTAACAGGCGCTCCCGCTGCAAAGCCCGGCACACGCGTTGACGGCTTTGAAGCAATGGGCGCAGCTATGTTTTCGAAAAAAACACTGGAACCGGGCGAGGACATTGATTACTTTTTCGCGCTCGCAATAGACGACCTCGATAAGCCTTCCGATACCGAAGAAGAGATCCTCTCTGTATCTGATGCCCTTCAGGCAAAGGCCGTTAAATACTTAGATTCCACGGCTTTCGATAAAGGCTGGGCCGATAACATGAATTACTGGGTCGACAAAAATAATGTCAGATTCCACACAGGTGACAAGATCTTTGACAACTGGATGTACTGGGTCGGTGTTCAGCCGATGCTTCGAAGGATATACGGCTGCTCATTCCTTCCCCATCACGATTACGGCAAGGGTGGCAGAGGCTGGAGAGACCTCTGGCAGGACTGCCTGGCGCTGATAATTATGGATCCTTCTGATGTAAGAGGCATGCTCGTCGATAACTTCGGCGGCGTAAGATGCGACGGCACGAACGCAACCATTATCGGCAGCAAGAGCGGCGAATTCATCGCTGACAGAAATGGCATCACACGTGTCTGGATGGACCACGCAATGTGGCCTTTCATGACTATGGACCTTTATATAAAGCAGACGGGTGACCTCAAGATCCTTGATGAGACGGCTCCCTACTTCATCGACCGCCAGGTTATGAGAGGCGAGGAACTGCTGGACAAGGATACCGATCTTTCCTGCGTATCCTGCAGCGGCACGGTCATGGAGCACCTCCTCCTTCAGAACTTTGCATCTTTCTTCGATGTAGGCGAGCACGGCCACATGAAGCTCAGAGGAGCTGACTGGAACGATGCGCTCGACATGGGCAAGGACAAAGGTGAGAGCGTTGCCTTCACGGCAGCTTATGCAGGCAACTACAAAAAGCTCGCGAGCATCTTAAGAGAGTACAAAAAGGTCTTCGGAAAGACCTCGATCGAGGCCTGCGAAGAGTTAGAAGGCCTCTTTGGCGTTTACGATGCTAATAAGCTCCAGAGCGTACTATTGAGCTACTGTAACAATGTTAAAACCGGTTTTTCAGGTGCAAAGAAGGTCTTTGACATCGACCTGCTCGCAGATGACCTTGAGAAGAAGGCTGACTGGATCATTTCCCATATCAGAGAGACCGAATGGTTCACCGACAGCGAGGGTTATTCCCGCTATAACGGCTATTACGACAACAGCGGCAATGCTCTTGAGAAGAACGGCGACAAGCACGGCAGACCTGCCATGATGCTCACAGGCGAGGTCTTCACGATCATGTCCGGAGTCGCAACCGATGAACAGATCCCTGAGATCATTAAATCCGCTGACAAATACATCTACGATCCCTCGCTCGGCGGCTATAAGCTCAATACGGATTTCCATGAGATCAAGACCGACATGGGCCGTATGTTCGGCTTCTCCTACGGACAAAAGGAAAACGGCGCTGTCTTCTCACACATGACCGTCATGTTCGGCAACGCCCTTTATACCAGAGGCTTCAAGGAAGAGGGCTGGAAAGTTATCGGCACCCTTTACCGCCACGCAACGGACTTCGGGAAGAGCAAGATCTATCCCGGCGTTCCTGAATATTTCGATCCCAAGGGCAGAGGCGTTTACCACTACCTCACGGGCGCGGCAAGCTGGCTGATGCTCACAGTCCTTACAGAGATGTTCGGTATAAAGGGTTCTTACGGCGATATGGTTTTCGAGCCCAAGCTCCTGCCTTCGCAGTTCGATTCAGAGGGCAAGGCTTCTGTCGAATTCGAGTTCAACGGCAAGCCCGTAAATGTTATATATTCGATGGACGCTAACGCATCCGCCGTCAAGTCGATCATGGTCGACGGCGCGCTGGTCAGCGAAGGCACCAATGTCCTTCCCAAGGATAAGATCGGCGGCATCATTGAGGTAGAACTCGATTAACAGCTGTTTGACACTGACACCTGTTTGACCGGTCGAATCAGCTGTTGCACATTTTGTAGACGAAAATCGAAAAAACGTCTGCAAATCGTGCAAATTCAAGCGTTTTTGCACATTTTGTAGACGAAAAACGGAAAATCGTCTACAAAACGTCGACAGCAAACCACACTGACCTACAACTGCACTAAAGATTAAAAGGTTGCCTCGTATGAGACAACCTTTTTTATTCGGGGAGGGTGTACATTTTGGGAACTCTGAGTAGTTCTTTGTTATACGACCTCATTATGAGACCCCAACCTGAAATGTACTTGAAGTCAGTGGGGAAAATTTCAGGAATTTATGAAACTCTTTGATATAACATGACTTTTTCCTGCCAGCTGACGGTAATGGAGTCGCCGCCGAAAGCGAATCTGTACTCCCAGCCGCCTTTGTCGTCGGCATTTCCGATCTCGGAAGCCATAGTCTTTTCGGCATTGTCGTATTCCATCTCATAATCGAACCTCTCGATGAGGTCTTCTTCGTAGTGGTAGAACTCGACTTTAAAGCCTGTGTCAGTTACATCGTAGATCCTGAAATGCTCATCTGAATCAGCGGACTGATAGTTGCCTTCCCAGCCCTTTGCGGCCTCGGTTTCCGTGACTGTGACGTCAGGCTGGACAGAGGGCTCTTCCTTGGAAGATTCAGGTTCCTTGCCGCAGGATGAAATCGCGAGGACCATCCCCGCTGCCAAAAGTGTTGCAAGTAATTTTTTCATCTTTTCTCTCCTTTTTCGCTCGAAGCTATTATATACAACTTAAAGTCTCCCTTTTGAGCGAACTTTGCGTGAAAGCTCTCCATATAATTGAAAACTAATGGAAAAACTCCTAAAATAACCTAGCTGATTAATTGATTAGGGATGGATCAACTTTTCGAATGGAACTTCTTAAGAAAAAGTCTCTTTGGCTTGGGGCGCTGTTTCTGCTGATTCTCGGCGGGGCAACGGTCTATGTCATCTATAAAGAGCTTGAAGGCCAGGACATCATCGGGACTCTTAAAAATGCAAATATCTGGTGGGTATTGGCTGCGATCCTGGCGATGGCGGTCTATGCTGTCTGCGACGGCATCAATATCAGCAGATGCTTGAAACTTGACGGCTATAAGATCACTTTCGCGCAGATGATGAAATATTCTTTTGCAGGGTTCTTCTTCAGCTCGATCACTCCCTCATCTACAGGCGGACAGCCGGGCCAGCTCTACTTCATGGCCAAAGACAAACTGAAGGTGTCGCACAGCGCATTTACGCTCCTTTGCGCGCTTTTGAGCTTCCAGTGCGCGGCAGTATTCTTAGGCGTAATCGGCGTTATCTGCTCACACGGCGAAGTATTTAAGCTTCAGGGCAGATTTGCATATGTCTTCCCTATAGGTTTTGCATTAAATCTCGCGATAATCGCATTTTTGATCTGCGTGCTCTTTACGAGAAAACTCGCAGGCTTTTTCATCGGCATCGGACTCTGGTTCATTAAGGTAAGAGGTATCAAGCCCGGCGAGAGATTCAAGTTCTTAAGGTCTTTCGCATGTTACAGAAAAGCAGCAGCGCTCCTTAAGAAGAATAAGATCGTGTTCGTGAAAATGCTTATTACTTCGCTTATTCAGATAATCCTGTTCCACTCGGTAACATTTTTCTGCGCACATGCGGTCGGATGCACAGATCTTGACTGGTTCACGGTCTTAAGAACGCAGTCTTCGCTCTTTATCTCAGTATCTTCATTGCCGCTTCCGGGCGCTGCAGGCGTTACCGAATATGGTTATGCATTATTTTATTCCGGCCTGATCCCCACGGGATTAATGGGAAGCGTCATGCTGTTATCGCGTTTCTGCAGCTTTATGCTGCCGCTCGTAGGAAGCGGATTGGGATTGGTTCTTCTCTCGATCAAACCGAAGAAAAAAGGTTAATTGAATCCGAAAAGCTTTCTTGCTACCAGGTAGCAGAAACGGTAAACAGGATAGCAGAACCAGTGCGGCCATCTTCTGACAGGGCCGATCATGTGGCGCGTAAAAGGCTTTTGGCAGAGCCACTCGTAATAGACCGGGCGCTTTTCCTGAACTTCATCAAGGAAAGACTGCATTACCTGCTCGTCTTCTTTTGTGCCAAGACGGAGAAGGAATGAAACAGTAGCGAGCGTAACGATCTCGGTATAGTAATAGAGATATTCTCTCTGTGCTTTATTCTTAATGGAATCCGTGTCGAGCTCATAGAGCATGAGGCGGTTAACCTTGAGCTGCTGGTCCATACGGCTGAGCATTACCTTCTCATTTACGGACTGGTCTTCACGGCCGATGAAATAACGGTAAAGGTCGACGTCCAGATAGTACATCTTTTCGACCTTCATCATGGGGTAGCATACGAAAAGGTGGTCTACATAAAAAGTGTGCTTCGGAAGCTTCATTCCGCTGTTTCTGGCGAGCTCGGTCTTATATGTCGCAGAGTGCATCAGGATATAAGAACCTGTGGCCCACTTGCCTACTTCGTCCCAGCCGAAAAGCCTGCCGGTAGGAAGCGTCTTTCTGTAATGGATCGGGTGGCTCTTGCCCTCGTTTACTTTCTCATAAACGTAATTGGTGATAACGAGATCTGCTGCCTTTTCGGGATCTCTCATCTCTTCAAGAACCTTAAGGAGCTTTAACAAAGACTCTTTTTCGAGCCAGTCATCAGAATCAAGGACCCTGAAATAAAGGCCTGTAGCTGCGCTAAGACCTGCCATAACAGCATCGCCGTGACCGCCGTTCTCTTTCTTGATAAGGCGCACGGTATCAGGATATTTTTCTATATATTCTTCAGCGATCCTGGATGTATCATCAGTCGAACCGTCGTCAACGACAATGATCTCCACCTGCTCCTTACCCGGCAGCAGACTCTCGATAGCTCTGCTGACATAATCTTCCGAGTTATAGGAGGGTATCGCCACAGATAAAAGCTTCTGCATTGACCCAAACTTACCCTTTCCGCAATAAACCGATAGACATTATATCATCAGAAATAAAAAGTTCTACCGCTACGGAAAATGTACATTTTATTTGATTTCGGGGACGTCAATTTTCAGACATTAAGCCTCTTGTTTGCGCGGTTTCTTGAGCCAGGCGAAAAGTATCTCGATGCCGGTCAGTAAAACAACCAAGCATACTGAAGGAATTGCGATCTTCATTCCTACTTCCTTGTTGTAGGACTCGTTCCAAACCTTGCTGTAATGCGCCGAATCGTAATTTGAAGCGGGGAACTCATACATCAGCTTCATCTGAAGATTTGAAGCATCCGGCTTGCTCCTTGTCGTGATCAGCATGCTTACATCCGAACTTGCATCATTTGCTGTCAGGTAGCTGTCAAGTTCAGTCCTGAACTCCTCCCATGTGGAAGGATCGTATTTGTAGTAAAAGTAGTAATCCGGCTCTTCGTACACTTTCTTGAAAGAATCCCCGGCGGTGTCGAAAACCATATATTCGCCATAGTGTGATCTGTCATCGTTTTTAACTTCATCACCGAACAAGCTCCATATTCCGGAACAGTCGCCATAGTAAAACACTACATCCGAAGGGATAGCCAGCTTTACATTTTTCCCGGCCTTGTAATCTTCATCTGCAGCTTCAACTGCGGTGTCACTGAAGATGTAAATGTACTTTACTTCATTCCAGGAACTGATCTCGGGAATCGAATCGTAAGTAATGAGCCTGTCCTTAGCCTTGGGTTCAATTCCCATAGCTTTTGCATATCTTTGGTTGAGCTCGCCGAATTCCTCGTCAACCGTATAAACATAAAGAGATGTCGTATCCGGCACTTCATCAGTACATCTCTGTGTTGCGTAATAGAAACTTCCGATTAAAGCAGCTCCTGCGATCGTAACGGCAGGAATTACTATCTGCAAAACCGTGATAACCTTCTTGTTCATATTGATCTACCCCCAAAAACTGAATTGGCTCAGCCACATCATTGTATCACCTTTTATTGTTATAATTGTTGCAGCAACAGATTCATAGGAGGTATACCATGACAAGATTAGAGTTCTTCAAATCTCCTCAAATGTCCGCTATTAGAAAAAACATCACAACATGTGCGATCTTAGGCTATGTGCTCGCAGGCCTTACCTTGTACTTCAATGTGATCAAATCCCAAAATCATTTTGCTCTTGCCGATGTTCTTTTCTTACTGGTATGCTCGCTTCTGATACATTTCCTTCAGAGCAGGGTCGCTGCCATTGTTTTCGTAGCATACGCAGCATTTACTGTCATCTACACTTCAACATCCAACGGAAAACTGTCCGGATGGTGGGTCGTCCTTATCGCAGTCTATGCTGTTATCTTCACCTTCAGATTTCAGAAGGCCTGGGCGGCAGAAAAAGCAGATAACGGGACGGAATAATCTATGGATCTTAAGCGTTTACCCTATCAGTTCACAGTATGCAAACTGAAGTCTGTTGAATCCCTCGTGCCGGACAAAGATTTCTGGTTTGCCGCACGCACGGACGAAGAGATCTCACTTGTCTGCAAGACTTCCGACTGCCCTAAAGAAACTATCGAAAGAGATGACGGCTGGAGGGGCTTCCGCATTGAAGGAGTGTTAGACTTTTCGCTCATCGGAATACTGTCGAAGATATCTTCGATCCTCGCCGAAAACAAGATCGGTATCTTTGCCGTATCGACATACAACACGGACTACATTCTCGCGAAGGAAGAAAACTTCGAAAAGGCACTGCAAGTGCTTGGAAAAGAAGGTTATAACATCGTCTGATATTAAGGGCTGCCTCACATGAGACAGCCCTTGTTCTTTATGTGTTTTTATATCAGATCACTTAACAGTTATGCTGAACTGCGGTGTTTCGCCGACGGTATTGGCATCAGGAACTACCGTAACGTTGTAGTGGTCAGCCTGAAGGTTTACGTTGTATGTGATCATGCGGATCGCGCCATGGGGTACATCTGCATTGATGATGTTGCTTCCCTTGTCGCCGTCGATCCTTACCTTGTAATCGCCCTCTGCATTTGTGAGGATAACGACTACTGTGGCTTCGCGGTCTTCCTCGACTGTGAAGTCGATTACGGAGCTGTTCTCTTCCTCTGCTGTTACTGTATATCCGACAGTTGCGCTGAGGATAGTGTTTTTCGCGTTCGATACGGCACTGATGCTGAAGCCGCCGACAAGGAGAAGTGTTGAGAGGATTCCGGCAATAAGGAATCTGATCTTCTTGTGACCCTCAGGATTTACGAGCATCAAGCCCAGTGTGATGAGGAACGGTGCGGCAACGCCCAGGATCATGTATGTGCCGAGAACTGAAGTGTAATCGATCGTTGCAGATGATATTGCTGCTCCGTTTCCTGCTCCGAAAAGATATGAGATGGCTACTGAGATAAAGTTGTTCGTAAAGTGCATCAGCATCGACAGAAGGATGTTGTTCTTCTTTACTACTACGAAGCTTAAGAACATACCGAGAACCATTGTCGTTAAGAATCTTAATATTGACAGGTGGTTGATTCCGAAGAATATGCCCATGATGAGTACGATGACCCAGTCGCGCTTGAGACCTCTGAAGTTGCTTAAGATGGCGCCTCTGTGGATTGCTTCCTCGCAGACAGCGGGCATGAGTGCAACGATAAGAACTGCCATCGGGAAGTTAAGGCTGTCGAAGATGAATGAAGTCAGTTCTGTTGCCTCAGCTGCAGATGCCGGGAAGATGATAGCCGTAAGGGCTACGAGCATTAATGATACCGGGAACATTCCCAATACGAGAAGGATGCATCCGAAGAATTCTCTTGCCTTGATCTTCTTTACCGGAAATACTTCCCTGATCTTTACTTTACGGATGAGGCAATAGACAACGCCTATTACCGGAAAACTCAATTCCGTAATTATGAGACCCGGTATTCCGAGGTTCTGCTGAAGCGGTGCGCATACCAAAACAAAGAATGCCATCACTACAGCGAAAAGTACAAATCCCATCCAAGGGCGCAGTCTGCCCTGATCACTTAATTTTTCCATAAGTAATTCCTCCATATTTGCGGTATTAAATTGTTTGAAAGATAACGTTTATTCGTGTATCGTGCGTTCTTTTTTAAGCTTTCCCATGTTCACGAAAATCCTGACTGTAGCGATCGTTGCCAGAGTGAACAGTACGAACATTGATATCGAGCATATAAGGTTTATCAGCGAGAAGTAATCCCTTCCAATTGCACACCAGAGGTTAAGCAGAGCGGCAAAAAGTGTCATTGCCATAACGAAGATCATGTATCCGCTCATTGCCTTCATACCGTTGATCTTGGAGTCGATATCAGAGAAGAGTTCGATCCCGTCCGGGTAATCTTCTCTTAATGCTCTCGTATATACCCAGCATGTTCCGGGATAGTTGATGTAGCATACGACCTTGATGCCCATCTCCTCCAAGAACCTGAAGTATTTAATGTTTTCAACACTCTCTCCCCAGCCTTTAAGGAAGATCTCCTTGTAAATGTACTTTCCTGGTTCTGTCTCATCAAATTCAAAAGTAAGTCTTCCTGCATGTTCAAGAGAATATCCGTGTGAAGCCATCTCATTGATCCAGGCCTGCTCTTTTTCAAGCTGCCAGATCCAAAACAACTTATGAATGACTCTGCGCATATCAATTTCCTCCCAAGATCCTCTTGCCGTTATCAACCAGTTCTGAGAGTCTGTCCAGTTCTTCCTTGAGTACTGCCTGACCGTTCTTTGTGATCACGTACTCCTTCTTGCGGCTCTCCGGGTTTTCCGGCAGGGCATCGATCCATCCCTTCTCAACGAGCGAATTAAGCGCTCCGTATAATGTACCTGCGGCGAGCTTCACCCGCCCGTGTGACAGTTCTCCCACATTCTGGATTATTCCGTATCCGTGAAGCGGTTTCTGAAGCGACAACAGTATGTAGAACACTGCTTCGGTTAACGCTAACTGTGGCATTTCCTTTATCCTCCTTTATATCGGCTTCCGATATATCGTAGCCCGAGTATATCGCCTCCCGATATAGTTGTCAAGCACCTGTAAAGTAAATTTCATACTGACGTGAACAGCAGGTCCTGCCGAATGTGATAGAATGTCCACAATAATTAATAAAAGGAAAATACTATGCTTCTCCAAGAACTGAAAAACGCAAAAGGTGCAGTGCTCAATTTTCTTCTGCTGGCTTTTTACCTGATCTATTTCGGCAGGGCTGAGATCGGATCTTCAAAGACCGCTTATCTTATCGTAGGCGTTATGGCTATCCTGGCCTTCTTTATCAATCAGTTCCGCCTGTTTAAGAATGGCGGCAAACCCGAAAAGCACGATAAGACAGAGAAGATCACACTCACGGCATTCGGTGTGCTCTTCGGTCTTATAGTAATTTTTGCGAATTACGCTATGTATCTTCCTTTGATCATGTGGCAGAGAGTAATAATAATCCTGCTGCTCTTCTGCTCTTCATTTGTTGTATTCATCGACATTTTCTTATTTTTCGAAAACTTCCTCGCACAGACTGAACTTAGAAAAGACGATGCAAAAGCAAAACCCGTCATCTGGTTTTTTGTATTCTTCACGCTCCTCGCAGGCGTTTATCTTACAGTCTTCTATCTCTGTTCTTATCCAGGTCAGATCTGCTCTGACAGTTTGAACCAGATCAAGCAAACGATCTACGGCGACTATTCAAATCACCACCCTGTTTACCAGACATGGCTCATCGGTTTTTTCATGAAGCTCGGATACAGCTGGTTCGGCAACAACATTAATGATGCGGTCGCAACCTACACAGTTTTCCAGATCCTCTTCATGTCCGCGGCAGTTTCTTTCATGCTCACGACAATGATCCAGGCCGGCAGCAAGAGGCTTTTTACCATTGCATGGCTCGTCTGGTTCATGCTTACGCCCTGCCACATCATCTTCAGCTTTACTATCTGGAAGGACAGCATCTACGGTGCATGTGTCTGCCTCTTTACAGTCGCATTGTTCAGGATCATTAAAAAGATCGGCAAGCACCGTGTGCCGGATTATATTCTCCTGACCATTATGGGCATTGCATTTAACCTCTTAAGGAGTAACGGACTTCCCGCATACCTGCTGATGATGGTGATCCTGCCTATTATGTTTTTCGGGACAAAAAAAGCCCTGGCGGATAAAGAAAACAAGCGCAGCAAGCAGGCAATTCTTCTGTGCTGCCTCGGCGCTCTCATAGTCGCGCTCATCATGAAATTCCCTGTCCTCAAGGCAAAGGACATCCCTCAGGCTGACACGATCGAGATGCTCTCGATTCCTGTTCAGCAGATAACAAGAGTCGCGCTCGAAAAGAATGACCTCACACTTTCCGAACGCGAAGTAATCGATCAGGTAGGTTCCATCGACCTCATGGTTGAACGTTATAACCCGAGGATCTACGACTATGCCAGAGATGCGATCCGTTACGAAGGAAACCAGGAATATATCAAAGAGCACCCTGTCCTTTGCTTTAAGACCTGGCTGTCAGTTATCAGCAGACATCCTTTCATCGCTGCTGAGGCATGGGTCGACCAAACCTCAGGTTACTGGAATCCGGGAAGCTATTACTGGATGAAATGGTGGGACGGTGTATGCGAGGAAGAAGGCTTGTACTTAGATGTCAAAAATTATGCATTCAACGATTTCTTCCATAACTATGTGCTGGCATTTACGGACGACAACTCCATTCTCTTGCTGACTTACAATGTAGGCTGGCATGTCTGGCTGATCCTTATCAGTGTCGCTTACTGCATCTACAAAAAGCGTAAAGATTTCATCTATGCCCTGCCGGCACTGTGCCTTTTAGGAACGCTCCTTATTGCAACGCTCATGCACGATGAATTCAGATTCGGATATGCATTCTATACATGCCTTCCGATAATTGTATTCAGCTGTCTGGCGTATAAGAAAAACCCTGACGGAGAGGCAGCAGAGCCGGAAACTGAATCAGGCAAAGCTAATGAAAAAGATGCAAAAAGTGAGGTAACCGGATGAGAACACTTATAATCAACTGCAGTCCTGTAAGAACCGGAGCCACGGCCGAGATCGTTAAGATAATTGAAGGCGAGCTCAGCACGCGATATGACACAAAGTGCATCTGCATAGACGATTATTCTTTCGCTTTCTGCAAAGGATGCAGGGCATGCCACAAGACAGCTTCCTGCGTCATGAACGATGCAGATGTGATCCGCGGCATCATGAACGAATTCGATGAAGCTGACATCATCGTATCCGTCGCACCTTCGTACTGGGCAGACATTCCCGGCCAGTACAAGGCATTCATCGACAGATGCACTCCCTGGTGCAATACGCACGAGCCTCATGCAACGATCAAGCCCGGCAAAAAGGGTTATGCCGTAGCTCTGCGCACCGGACCCAACATGCCCGAATGCGAGAGACTTATCGGCAGCATCGAACATTTCTACGGCCATCTCGAGATCGAAAGATCCGGCCACCTTGGCCTTACTTCTATCGAATACAAAGAGAATGTCGAGCCCAGAAAGGCCGAGATAATCGAGTTCTGCAAAAACATCTGATCACGCACCATGAAGCGCAAAGTCACGCCTGAAGAACGAGATATACTCCTTAACAATCCCGAACTGGTCATGTTCGAGCCTTACGCTGCGTTCAAGGCTCACCGCGCTTCGCTCTTTAAGACTCTCATCCCGCCCGTTATTGTTGCCGCAATAGCTGCATTGATCATCTTTTTATGCCCGGACTTCGTTAACAGCCATGAGACGGCCTTTGCCGTGACCGTCACCCTGTTGCTCATCGCCGGGTGCGCGTTCATTCCGTTCTTCTACTTTTTCCTGGACGACCGCGCATATAAGAAGGCACGTGAGACTCACTACGCCAAATACCTGAGAATACTGCTTCCTGAAGATCTCGAATGCAACATTGCAACCATCAACTGGATTGAAGTCCAGAAGGCCGAGGGCGGCTGGACCGTCGACGGCAAAGAAGAATACTTAAGCTACAGCAGTTTCGTCAACTACTTTAAGTTCGAGCCTCAGACTGACGTGGCATTTGTCACCGGAGAGAAGTTTTTCGCATACATCAAGAGAGATCCCATAACAGAGAGTTTTTACACCAAAACGAAATAATATCGAAATGGTGTAAAAAACACGGCTTTTTTTACACCAAATTGAAATTATTTCAAAATGGTGTAAAAACAGGCGGCCTCAATCGCGTGCCAACGGCTGAATGGCGGCTTCAATCGCATATCAACGACTGAATAGCGGCTTCTATCACATGTCCACTTCCCTGTCAGCGACTGACTCTGAGAACGTCCTGTCGTGCTCAACGAAGAGCATTGTAACATTGTTATCTTTGACCAGACGCTCGATTTCCTGCCTCATATAGACATCAATGTAGTTCAGCGGCTCGTCCCAAAGGTAGAGGTCGGCATGCTCGCACAGTGACAGGGCGATCATAACGAATTTCTTCTGGCCCAAAGACAATGCTGACACGTCTCTGTATAGCATCTCCTTCGTAAAACCCATCTTTATCAGGATCGTCGAAAAGATCGTCTTGTCGGCACCGCGCTCGCCGGCAATCTCATATAAAGTTCCTGTCAAAGAGGACGTGTCCTGTCCGACATAAGAGATCTTCAATCCGGGAGCTATGTAGATATCGCCTGAAGCAGTTATTCCTTCAGCTTCGCCAAAACCCGCCAGATACTTGATGAGCGTGCTCTTGCCGCAGCCGTTTTTGCCCTGCAGGGATATTTTGCATCCGCGCTCGACAGAAAGGTTAAAGCCTGTAACGACGGGCTCGCCGTAGCGGTAAAGGGTCACGTCTTTAAGGATTATCGGCATCTTGTTATGGTGCTCGGTGCCGGTGATCTTGAGCTTTTCGGAGCGTTCAAGATCTTTAAGAAGGCCCTGCTTTTCTTCGATCTTGCGCTCGTTTCTCTGCTCAAGATTCTTGGAAAGGGACATGAGTTTCTTGGATTTTGCACCTTCATATGCCCTTCTGAAATGGTCCTCGGCGACCTTGGAAGGAGCCTTGCTGCGGTTCTTATATCCCTCAGCCTTTGAAGACCACTGGGCATTCTTCTTCATGGCGGCATCAATGGAACTTATCTCTTTCTTGAGCTGGTCGTTTCTGGACTGCTCACTTTCCATGCGTTTCTCGTTATTCTCCCACCACACGGAATAGGACGCGCCGACAAGTTCCAAACCTGTCTTTGTGATCACCAGCGTGTGGTCTGTGCAGCGGTCCAGAAAGGCACGGTCGTGCGAGATCAGGATGAAGCCTTCTTTGGATGCGAGATAGTCTGCAACTGCTTCTCTGCCCTGCCTGTCCAGATGGTTCGTCGGCTCATCGATAAGAGGATAAATGCCGTCTGCGGCAAAGAGGTTTGCGAGCATCAGCTTGGTCCTCTCACCGCCGGATAACGTCTCCATCGGGCGCCACATGATGTCGGGATCGGCGCCCATCAGGTTGAGTTCTTTGCGGACCCTCCAGTCCTCGTTTTCGGGGAGCTCTGTCATCGGGAAAAGTATCGTCTCGGGCACTCCGGTGATCGTGCCGGCGTAAGGAAGTTCGCCACGAAGGAGCTTAAAGAATGTGGTCTTGCCCCTGCCGTTTCTGCCTGCCAGAGCAAGCTTCCAGGAAGTGTCTAAGACTATGGAGACGTCGTCAAATAAGGTCTTTTCAGACCCGTCGTATCCGAATGTTAAATTGTTTATGTTAATCACAGGCATAATGATTCTCCTTTCGAAAATCCTCTGCCGGATAAATCAAAAGCCGCGACACGAAGTTGCGGCCGCGGCTTGAATAAAATGCAAATATAAATGAACACACAAAAATAGACTTATCCGCGAGGCAGTTATTAAACTATCAGCAGATCGTCTTTCTCATTGGTGTTCCTCCGTCTTTAAGAATTCTGCCGTGATGATACAGCAGGATCTTTGAGCCGTCAAGACCGGCCCTGCCGGAAGGACGGAAACAAAATCACACAGCTTTCACTCAGACTTCACTAATTTTTCGCCACAATGGGGCAGCGGGCTTTGCTATACTTCGGGTGGCAAAAGGGAAGCGCTGTTCATATCAGGATATGCGCTGGAGAAGAATAGCGCTTCCCGGAGAGCCGGTAACTTATACCAGAACTCATTCTTCCCCTTAATTATTTTTAAGCCCCCTGTTTTCTGATACAATTATTAATGGAGCGCGAATATGTCGCGCCCACGGAATAAGGAATTTAAAGGGTTAAGGAGTAGGGGTATGGCAAATATTTTCAATCAGAGAGAAAAAGAACTCGAAAAGCGTGATGCTGAGGCAAGAGCAGAAGAACTGGCTGTTGCATACGGCAATGCTCCCGTTGTTAAAGACGCACAGGGAACCGAGGCTCCGGCTGCAGGCCCTGCGGGTTTCAATCCCATGTCTTTGACTAACCAGACGACATCAGATAACAAGTGCCCTTCATGCGGTGCCACATTGGCTTACGATCCCGCGACAAGAAGCCTCATCTGTAATTTCTGCGGAAGTTCCGTAGATATTAAGACTGAAGATGTTGGTGAAGGCGGCGGTTATTCTCTTACGGATCTGCAGAATAATGCAGGACGTCATCTCACACTTACAACAAACAAGATCGTAATCTGCGGAACGTGCGGCGGTCAGTTTGTTGCAGACAAGAGCGCCCTTTCCGGCATGTGCCCTTACTGCGGTTCCAACTCCATTACGGAATCCAGCAATTCCGCAGGAATGCCTGAACCTACAGGCATCATTCCTTTTTTGATCAGCAAGCAGCAGGCTCAGGATATCTTTAAGGTATGGATCTCCCAGCGAAAACTGGCTCCGATGGACCTTGTAAAGAATTCGGAGATCACGGATCTCGTCGGCGTTTATGTCCCTTACTGGGTATTCGACTGCGAGACAAATACTCCCTACAAGGGAAAGTTCGGTAAGCACTATGGCAGCGGCGACGACCAGTACACGAAGTACCATAAGTCAGAAGGTGTCTGCAAGATGCCCGTCAGAAACATGACCCTTTTGGCAACGAGCCGTCTGGAAAAAGATGCTTTCTGGAAATCGGTTTCAAAATTCGACTTCAACGGCATGAAGAAATACGATCCCAATCTCCTTGCCGGATTCTGGTCAGAGAGCTATACAGTTGACGGCGTAACTGCATGGCAGACAGCTATGGGCAAGATCTACGACCAGATCCAGAGGAGCATCAAGTCCATTGAGGACGCTGATGTTATCGCAAGGATCGACATGAAGCCTGAAGCTACGAATGTTCACGCTAAATATGTTCTGGCTCCGATCTGGATCACGTCTTTCGATTACAACGGCACGATCTACCGTGTCCTCGTTAACGGACAGACAGGCAATATCGTCGGCACATGGCCGAAGTCACTGAAGAGGATCTTCATGATCATCGGTATCGTAGCGGGTGCGCTTTTCGGTCTTTCCTTCCTGCGCGCACTTATTATGACGATCGTCCAGTGGGTATCTTCCTGGGGCTAATCGCTTGATTTTCGCCACACTTCTTTATTGAAAGCTCTTTCTCAAAGGGCTTAAATATTGACGTTGCAGATACGGCAGCATATGAAAAGAAATAGCATTTATTATCGGGGGATAATAGTATGAAAAGACCTATCAAAAAGATCGGGCCCGCTTTATTGGCGGCTGCTCTTCTTTTTTCTGTTTTCGCGTGCGGGTGCACGGTAAAATCCGGAAAGAACGGGATCAAAGATGAATCCGGCCTTACCTTGAGCGGCAAGATGCCGGACAAGCTCCCTGACGGAATGTCATGGTTCGATTTTAAGGAAGAGACCGCCATTTTCGATTATCTCGAAAATACGATCGGCGAGATTTTTCTGATCGACATCACTTGTTATAAAGGACAGACCTGGCTCTATATCTGCGAGAGAGAGCCCAAGGTTCCCGTCTATCACATAATGTCTTTTGATGAAAACGATAAGCCTGTAAATGACTTCGTCATCAAAAACGAATTCGGCGACAACATTGACCTTGCCAGGATGATCCAGGGCGGCGACGGACTTTATATTACAGCTTATGATTTTGCTGCCAGAAGAGACTATCTTTACCCTGTAGATGAGAATACGGGAAAAGTATCACCTGACAACAAGATCGACGTTTCAAAAGACCTTTCAGGTGATTACAGTGCCAACGCTTTAGCATTCGCAGGTGACGATATCGCCGTTCTCCAGAATGCCCAGACACCGAGAGTCGAACTCATCGGCAAGACAGGTGAGTCAAAGAAGACTGTATATCTGGAAGCATTGTCAAGAGATTTCAACATCCAATATCCTGAAGGCATGATCGGTGCAGGTCCGGATAAGGTCGTTGTATGGGGCAACACTTCTTCCAATTACTATTTCGGACAGATAAGATACTGCCTCGTGGACCTTGAATCAGGAAAAGTAAGCGCTATGGATGAACTCGAATATATCAATATCCCTTTGCGCAACCTGACATACTGCAACGGCAGTCTCGTAAGCGTTACTGACGGCGGTGTCTACACGATCGATACTGATAAAGGAACATGCCAAATGACTCTGTCTTTCAACTGTTCCAACTGCAACAGATATCTCGCCAATAATTCGGAATTAAAGTATGCCGATGACGAAAAGCTCCTCTTTGGCTATACTTCAACAACTGCAAAATTGGGCCAGCTGAGGTACTCGATCTGTACTTTTACAAAGACAGCAGATTATCCTGCAGCAGGCAAGAACATTCTCACCGTCGCATCAACAGAGGATCTCGATTACAGCATCTCAAAAGCCATCATGCAGTTTAACAGCACGAGCGATTCTTCGTTCATGGTCTTCGACAGCAGATATAAAGCCAACGCTGAGATCGACTATTCCAATATCGACAGTGCTGACCGCGCGGCAAAGAATTCACTCACGGCTTACGCATCAGTTTCCGACCGCCTGGCTATGGACATTATGGCAGGCGAGGGTCCTGACATTCTCATAACAAACGGCGCGAACGAACAGCTCTCAAGAAGCGAATACTTCATAGATCTCACGGATTACTTAAGAAACGAGAGCGGTATCAGCGAATCCGATTATTTCATGAATGCGATAAATGCAATGAAGTTTAACGGTGCTCTTTACCAGTTCCCAATAGGCTTTTATGTTGACGGCTTATTGGCTTCAGGAGACTGCTTCGGCAATAAGAACGGTCTGACATTCGATGAATATAAAACGATGGTCAAGACTGTCTGCAACGGATCTGATCCCGTGTACGACCACCAGCTCTCTTATTCGAGAACGGAAGTCGCCACCAAGCTTTTCGCCAACACGAACGAGATGTACATCAAGGACGGAAAGGTCAATGTAAATAACGATTCGTTCAAGGCGATCCTCGACTACTGCAAAGACCTCCCTGCAAAATCTTATTTTGAGGGCAAAGACCTTGATATGGAGTACGAAGATCTAATGACAGGAAAAGATAACATGCCTGTCCAGCCCGTTGTTGTTTACGGTTTCTACGACTACGAAGCCATGGCAATGAAAAACGAGAATACGATGATCTGCGGCTATCCTTCCGTTGACGGCAGGACTGCGACGATCGGTTCAGAGCTTTCCGTTTCGATCTCAGCTCACAGTTATGACTTAAGCTCCTGCAAAAAGTTTTTAAGCATCCTTCTCTCGGAAGACATTCAGAACTCGATCGAAAGGAACATTCCGATCAACAAGAACTGCGCGAAAAACCAGGCCCTTGAAGAGATCGAAGCAAACAATAAAACTGTTGAAAGGAACGCGGATAACAAGTGGGCCGGAAAAGGCAAAAAACTTGATGCTTCCATGGCAGACAGTTATATCGAACAGCTGTCTTCAGCTAAGACTTCAAGCTTTGTATATCACAACATCTCACTCATAATCTATGAAGAGATCCCTGCTTATTTCGAAGGCCAGAAGTCATTCGAAGAAGTCGCTGTCACGATCAACGACAGAGCGCAGAAAGTTTTAGACGAGAGGAAATAATTATTCTTCCACGTTAACAATTCTTACATAGCGGCTAAGCGCATATTCTCCGTCGTGACATTCGCCGGGGAAATATGCGCTCATGTCAGCAGCTTTCGTAACACGGATAAGACCGCACTGTGTGAATACATCAGACAGATATTTCCTGTCCTCTACGGGGCATATGAGGCCTGCCGTCTGGAGATGATATCTGCTCTTATAAAGGACCTTGCTGATATCTGCGCGCGGCAGGGGTTTTACAAGGACATTGCACATCATTGGAGATAATTCGAGCGCGCTGTCTGATGAGAGGATCAGGCTGCATGACCTGCCTCTTAAGACATTCTCATGCTTTTCTTCTTCGCCCAGATAAGCCTTTAATCTCTGAGTATATGAGACCAGGGTATCTCTTGCCCTGACGCCGATCTCTTCTGTCTTATTTGCATTTGCAGCAGCTTCCAAAAACGGCAGGAACTTTTCTGCAACTGCCTTTACTTCGTTCATGTCATCAGTATCCACATAGATCACCTGGCAGCTGCTGCAAAGAAGCTGCTTTGTTGCAGCAATATGCTTTGCGAGGCCTTCTAATTCTTTGTCGGCATTTTCGACTTCATCAAGCTTTGTGATGTAGCAGAATCCGAGCTTCTGGCCCCACTCGATTATCTTGACGCCTGTAGGTGCCAATCCTCTTACAGCCGCTATAGCCATGTCGCTGCCCCATACGCTTATAGCATTGCTCAGCTCAGCCATCTTGCGCATGCCCTGGATATCTGATGAAGATGTATCGAAAACATAGATATAGTCTTTGAGATCAGGCCTGTATTCGATGAGCTGCATAATGAGCTTTAACGACAGTCCGTTATCTGCAGAAGGCAGTTTCAAGATGTTGATATTTCCGGTCATGAGGCCTTCTGCAAGAGAATATGCAGGCAGGAAATCCATGTTGCCCGCAGCGATGTGGAAGAGCACGCCCAGAGGCATTTTCCTGACCTTGATCTGATTGAAGCCTTTGATGTAATCCGTCGTATATTCGATCGTATCTCCGAGTTCCGTCTCAAGCTTTTTATGCAGATGCTCTTTGGACAAAAGCGCTTCAGCCTGCTTCTTATAGGTGTCGACAACATCAGCGGGAAATGCCTCTAAGAGCTCATCAAACTTGCCTGCCAGAAGGTCGTTTTTCAGGCATTCCACAGCTTCTATTACCACTTCGGGTGACAGCTGCTTTTTGCCGAGTATTTCAGGAATCCTGTTTTCGAGATCGGTAAGAAGGCGATCCTGCTCGGAACTCTCATATGTTTTGCCGTCATAAAGAATCATACCTTCACCCCCTGCAAAATGTCTGCGGCACCGGCAGCGCAAGTCTTGATGTCTTCAGGAGCGACTCGGCCGACGATCTCCAGATAAGGCGACTTGACGCCGCAAGGACAAGTGCTGCCATCGTGTAAGATGCCTAAATCATCTGTCATTATCGACAATATCGGCGTGGCCTTACAGAGCGGCGAGATGAGATTTACAAGGCCTGTCTGCTCCATTCCCAGAGGCTCTAAAGTGTCCGGATCGCGGATGACGATGTTGCTGTAAACGGGCACATGGAAATGATGGTGAGAGCAGTCTGTATAAAGGATCGGATGCTCTACCGCACCGAAAAATTCAGTGATGTTTTCCTCGTCGATATTAAGAGTTTTCTTTGCAAGTTTATAGAAGGTTTCCTTGTCTGCGGCCTCCTGGTAGAACTGCTTCCATCCGCCGCCCAACATGATCTTCGAATTCTTCGGAAGCTTAAAAGAAAGGCCCCTCTCCTCTAACAGTCTGAACAGAAAAAACGTATATGACGGGAATCCCATGAAGCGCACAGGTGCCTTGCCCTTTTCGTATTTTCTCAATGCATTTACGATGCCTTCGAAATCAGGCTTATAGCCGTCTGCGGTATGCTTCAAAATAAATTTGCGGCTGATCGCGGGAGCCAAAAATGTAGTAAGATAAGCGGTCTTTGCGACTGCAGTCTTGTTCGAACGGTGCGGCTTATAACCCATTACGATGTAGCGGCAGGGCTGAAATGACATGATACCGTGATATCTTGTTACCTTTATCGACATCCTGAGCGCAGCCATCAATGCGCCGAATTCAAAACGCACATGGCTCATCTTTCCGCTCGTGCCGGAGGACGTTGCCATGACCATATATCTTCCCGAACGGAAGTCATGCTGCTTCATGAGCATTGTCGGAATTATCGGAATGTCTTCAACACCTTTGATGTCGCTGGCGCCTTTGATACCAAGGCCTTCACTGATCTTCTTATAGTCATCGCAATGAGTGATCAGGTGCTTAAAGTTTTCTTTGCATGCATCAAGGAATAACTGCTGTTTCGTGCAGTCGTAAGGATCCTTGCTCGAGAATAGTTTTCTTCGAAGCTTCATAACAGACACCCCATGTAAACAAAAGCCCAAACCCGACAAAACCCATTATAACATTAGAGACTTAAGGCAGAAAACGGAGGGTATTTCAAAGGGAAATATTTTTACACAAAAAGTACATATCGCTGTGTTATTCTTTTCATAGACGGTAAACCAACATGCCGTCTATGGGGAGAAAGGAGTTGGTATTATGAAATCCCTTAGTAAAGTAGCAGCAGTAATGCTTGCTGCTTCGATTATGTTTTCGATGGCAGCATGCAATAAAGGCGGGAGCAAAGGCCACAGCGGGCAGAAGATCACTTCTGATATGCCATGGTTTGAAGCCAATCCATTTGAAGTTGAAACAGGAATAGATCCGGACAAGGAACTGGAATTTAATTATTCCCAGCTGATCGGTTCCGATGAAAAGCAGATCGCAGTTTTCACACAGGGCAGTTACAAATATCCCGAGAATGTTGACTGGAGCACTTTCGATTACAATGCTTATCAGATATCCGGAATAACATTGGTCGACAAGGCTACCAGGAAAACTGCCAAATACATCGATCTTATGTCCTTAAAAGGAGTAGGTTATGTCGACAGCGCATCTTATTCAGACGGTAAGCTCACGCTCGATGTAAACGAATACGATGAAAAGACAAATACCATGACCAGCAAATCCATAGACATCGACCCTGAGACAGAAAAGGTGCTCGAAACAAGAGAGAATAAGAGCTCTGATTCTATCCAGAACGTTTTCACGATCGGCAAGTACAAAGTGCAGTTACTTGCAATCTGGACTGAAACTGAGCCTATCTACTCTTTGAACATCATTTCGCCTGACGGTGAACAGAATAAGATTGATTTCAAGGATGAGACTTCAAAGATCTCTTATGTCGAAAGCATCATTCCTTTTGACGAAAAGACCGGTCTGATAGTAGCTGACGCCGACAGCGCATTTGCCTTCTTTAAGCTCGATCTTGCAACAGGCAAGATAACCAAGGAGGACAGCAAGAATTACGACTGGCTTGATTTTCTGGCTGCATACAGGATGAGAGGGTGCTCTGACGGAAATGTCTATTCCATTGATTCGACCGGAATTACCAAAGTGGACTTCAAAAAGAAGGCCGCTGAGGAAGTTCTTAATTTCAGCTGGTGCAATATTGACAGAAACCTCGCAAACAGCCTCATGGTAGCCGATGTGTATGATGATTCGATCATTCTCTACGGCGAAAAAATAAAGACATTGCCGTATACAAACAGCTATGGCGGATCATCGGCTGATTTCGTTATGTACGAGATGAAAAAAGCTGATAAAAACCCTCACGAGGGCAAGACCATTCTGGAGTTATTTGCCTCTTCCGGATATGTCAGCGAAGACATCAATAATGCGATAACAAAATATAACGAGTCTAACAAGGACTACTTTATCGAGGTCACGGAGCGTTACTCTTCAAATGTTTCCTCAGAGTACAGGAAAGCAACTAACGACGATGAATCCAACGAAATCAGCCTTAAATACATGGCAGACATGACCAATAAACTCGCAATGGACATCATGAACGGCGAAGGCCCTGACATGCTTTTGAATATTGACGGTTACGGTGCGCTTAAAAACAGCAATTACCTTATGGACCTGTCTGATTACACAAGCAATATGAAGAGCGATAAGTACTTCACCAACGTACTTGATGCAATGAAAACCGACGGAAAGCTTTACAGCATGCCCATAAGTTTCGGCCTCTTCGGCATCCAGACGGATGCTAAATATGCAGCCACAACAGGAGTCGGTTTTACAACAGACGAATATGTTAAATTCCTCAAGGATACTTTGAACGGCAAGGACCTGAACACTTCAGGCCAGGCACATTATTTTGCCGGTCTCTTCGACAACATGAGCGAAAAATTCATCTCCAACAAAAAAGCGGATTTCTCAGGTCCCGAATTTGCAGCCCTCGCAGAATTCGTCAAGGATAACGTCCAGGAAAAGAGCCCGGATTGGACACAGGACGACAGGACCGTATATATCGACAGCAACACTCCGGCCGAGATGCAGAAAGCTGTCTACGGTTCATTCTCCGGATATTGGGATTATATTCAGGCAGTCGAAAACACCAGAGGCTGCACCTCAATACTCGGAACACCCTCTTCTGACGGACGCGGACCTACAGTTTATTCATACGACTCACTCGCAATTTCCGCCCAGGCAAAGAGCGCCGACGCTTGTGCCGATTTCCTGAAGCTCCTGATTTCCGACGAAACACAGCAAGAGATTGCCACGAGAGGATATTTTGTATTAAACCGTGAGATCTTCCGTGAAACAGGTATTAAAGCGTTTGAATACTTTAATACGATCAATCCCGCATACCCTTTCGGATATTACGGAGACGGCCCTAAGCCCAAGAATAACGTGAAGTATACGACAGAACAGCTCGATGCTCTCGAAAAGGTAATCGAATCCTGCTCAAATTCGAATTTCAACGATGCGGCAATATCCATAATACTGGTGGAAGAAATGCCGTCTTACTTCACAGGCCAGAAAGATCTGGACGCCGTAATAAAGATCGCCCAGGACAGAGTACAAAAAGTTTTGGACGAGCGTAAATAACCCATCTGTTCATGATGTCCGACCCTTGTTTTGGGGTTGCCGGTAAGTGCCGGCAGCCCCTTCTTTTGTTCCTCAAAACTCTTGATATTCGTACTAATTGTGTATATACTATGTATATACATACAAGGAGGACATTTACGTATGACTGTAAAACTTCAAAAATGGGGAAATAGTCAGGGAATCAGAATTCCCAAATTCATGCTTGATGATCTGACTTGGTCTGAAGATGAAATGGTCGATATCATTGTTGATGATGGCAAGATAATAATCGAGCGTTCGCGCCCTGTTCAGAGAAAAAATATCCATGCCCTTTTCGAAGGATTCAAAGGCAAATATGAACCCTCTGAGATTGACTGGGGAGATCCTTCAGGGAGGGAAGCATGGTAAAACAAGGCGATATTATCAAGGTCAGCTTTGACCCAAAACAAGGCCATGAACAGGCCGGATTCCGTCCTGCACTTGTCATAAGTAATAATGAATTCAACAGACGAACCAAGCTTGCAATTGTCTGTCCTATTACAAATACAAATAACAACTTTCCACTCCATGTGCCTTTGGATGAGCGCACTTCTACTACAGGTGCAATTCTGTGTGAACACATAAGGACATTGGATCTTTCATCCAGACAGAATAAGTTTGTTGAAAAGGTTCCGGAAGATATATTAAAGACCGTTACTGATATAGTTTTCGCAGAAGTGGAAATGGTTGATTAATCAACAGAGTATTCCCACACCGAATAACGCTGCGGAGTCTTGTGAATATAGTAACCGCGCACACGGTAGATCTCTTCACGCTTAATGAGCTTCCACCCTGCCCTTTCATTCAAGTAATAGCCGCTCTGCATATCTGCATAGTAATAGAGTTTGATCTTGTGCGTAAGCGTATTTTCGAGATGCTCAATAAAAGTCTTAAAAGTATCCGTCTCCATCGGCCGGTACATGAAGAGCACGCTGTAGGCGTTATAATCAAGCCTCATTGCATCGCCTTCGATTATCTCAACATTCGGTATGTGCGAGGACCAGCTGCGCGCGACAAAAGCAACCTGGGGATTTATCTCAACACCTGTGATCTTGCAGGTGCAGCCTTTCTTAAGAAGGTAAGCGATCACACGTCCCTTGCCGCAGCCGATATCGATAAATGAGTCATCGGGAGAAAGATCCAGATCTTCCAGGACAACGTCCAGTCCAAGATAAGGAGCAGACTGGCTTCCCGTGGCACCATGCGTTTTTGCAAAAGGAGTCGGAACAAATTCACCGAGATTCTTCCCGCTGATCTTCCTGTCCCTGGCTGCATCGAGTCTGCAGGACAACCTGTTTGATAAAACGACTACCGGATTTAGCATGTCTGAAGTGCAAAAGCAGGAATTATCAGAGCCACTTTTTGCGCTTGAAGAATATCAGGCTCAAAACGACGATCAGAATGCTTACGGCGATTACGACCGGATAGCTGCCTTCCCACTTGAGTTCGGGCATGTAGACGAAGTTCATTCCGTACCAGCCTACGATAAGTGTCAGAGGCATGAAGATCGTTGTTACGACTGTAAGAACGGTCATGATGCGGTTCTGCTTCAAGTCGAGCTGGGCCTTGTAAAGGTCTCGGAGCTGCATGGTATAGTCACGCAGAGACATTGATGCTTCGTGCAGTCTCTCTGCGCGGTTTATGAACAGCCTGAAATATCTTAAGTTTTCGAGCTTGAAGAAGCCGTTCTCATTCTCTTCGAATTCGGCAGCAAGGTCCATGAGCTGCTCGTAGTGGATACGAAGATAACGGATATCGTTTCTGATGTCGTTAAGGCGTCCTGAAGGCAGATTCTCATCGCCGTCGATTATCGCCTGCTCCATGTGATCGAGCTCGTCTTCATACTTTTCCATCAATCTCAGATCGTCTTTTACGATCTGGTCCAGGAAATCATATAAGAAGCGTTCGAGGCTCGGCATCTTCCACTTTTTCGTGCGCTGGACACCCTGGATGATGTCTAATGCGGAACCTGAATTATCAATGAAAACAATGCCCTTCTCGTCCATGACGAATGCGAATTTGAGGTCGTCGCCGGAAGGATTTTTGCGGTCGGGAATGGAGAATGTTCCTGTGAGCGAATCGTAGTTAACTTCTGCCTTTGTAAGGAATATGTCAGCCAGATCGGGCTCTATATCCATGCCCATCTCGAAGCTGTCTTTGTTCTTCATCCATTCTTCGGCAGAAAGAACTGCTACAAACTGTTTGCCGTTTATCTCTTCGCGAGAAACCTTCTTTAATGTTTCCTCTATCGTGAAAAACACTTTCAGAACCCCTCCGTTATTTCCAGATCAACTCACATTTTATCAGCGAAATTAAGATCCGTCATCGTCTTTTTGCCGAGCGCTAAGATCCCGTCGTCGATAACGGCAAATATGATGTTCATTTCATAGTTCTTATTAGCCTCTATGAAGTCGCTAGTGGCCTGAAGAGCCTTGCACCATGCCTGATCCTGCGGATAACCGTAGATTCCGGCAGAGATCAAGGGGAAAGCGATCGAATGAAGGTTGTTTTCTTTCGCGACTTCCAAAGAGCGCTTGTATGCGCTGTAAAGCTGCTCGGGTTCGCCTTTATTGCCGCCGTGCCAGACGGGGCCTACAGCGTGGATAACATGTTTTGCAGGGAGTTTAAAACCTGGAGTAATGACCGCATCACCTGTCTTGCAGCCGCCGATCTTAAAGCAGGCAGCCTGAAGTTTGGCAGCTCCCGCCGCCCTGAAGATAGCGCCGCAGACACCGCCGCCCATAAGAAGCGAGGAATTCGCCGCATTTACTATCGCGTCAACATCAAGGTTGGTAATGCTTATCTTTCGTATATCGATGCTGCTCATGGTGCGCCCTCCGTTTTTCATAATTATACATACATTCTCACTAATGAACGGACGCGTTATGCCTTTTCACAACGCACGGTTAGTCTCGCACTTCCGCCATATGTGCACGTATAAAGCGACAGCGGCCAGTCTCCAGAAAGCATGCCTGATATATCTGTTCCATTCAAAACTTCGAGCTGTTTTACGATGTAACGGGTGGTTACGCCATCCATGTCCGTAAAGAACACTTCGTCACCCGGTTTAAGCTTTTTAAGTTTACCGAAACCGCTCCGGTAATTATGTCCTGCGATCACAAAATCATCCGTGTAGGGCGAGCCATAGTATCTGCAAATCGATTTACGGAGGTACTCGTCATTCCATGTATCGTATACAGACATCTCGAGTTCAATAGCGGGAATTGCAAGTATTCCGTCAAAGACTCCGTCACCTATCTTTCTGGTCTTGAGTTCAGTCAGTTCAACCTTGTCAGTCTCTTCAGGAACAGATCCTTCGATGGACTCATCGGTATGTTCCATCTCAGATCTTACCTGCTCTGCAAGGTCAAAAGAATCTTCATCAAAACTGTTATTTTCGAGCATATTAAAGAAAAAGAGCCCGCCTGCGCCGAGGAGCAGGATCAGGCCCACTGTAATCGATATGTTTCCGATCAGTCTGCGCTTACTCTTCATCTTTTTTCTTTCCCGGAAGCTTTATCAGGATACCCGCACAGATAAGGAATGAACCGGCAAATACCATGACCGGCACAGGCCATTGTACCTGACCTGTCTGTATCAGTTTGGCCGTGTTGGTTACGGTAAAGTCAAGACCTGCGGAGGAATATGTTACCTGATAACCCTTGGGCACATTAGTTTCCTTAACAGTCCATTTCTTATCGGCTCTCATGTTTGTCCATTCATGCTTCCATCCGTTCGCAGAATTGAGCACGACTGTATCTACGATACCATCCTCGTTTTCGAGCTGTACGGTAATTGAAGCAGGACGGTCTTTGCCGTCATCGTTCCATACTTTCTTAACTGTAATGTCAACCGGCGGATAGTAAGAGATCTTAGGCTCTGCAACGCCGTCATAAACCCAGGCGCCGGTATCCTGATCGAAGAACGGGAGGTAATAAAGGAAAGGAACAAAGGACGAAAAACCGTCCGGCAGACTTGTTGCGGATACAAGATATACTCCGCTTTCAAGTCCGTCAAAAGCTACCTCTCCGTTGTTGTCAGTCGATTTCGTAATACCGGTGATGCTGTTCGCATCTGTATACTTGACCAGATCATCGATCATGGACTGGGTTATCTTGCCGTCAAGATCTAATCCAGAAGCGGCATAACCACTTGTCAGGTCATAGCTTACTGCGCTGGATGTGGTCTTGCAGTCAGCGACTTTGTAAAGAGTTATTTCTGCGCCTGAAACATAGAGAACGTCATCTCCTGAATATTTCAGCGTCATGGAAAGACTTGTCGGCTTATCGGGATCCGGCACAACAAAGCCAAACACAGATATGCATGGCGTGAAACATATTACAAGTGCAATAAGCACTGCGACGCTAAACATTTTTATGTTTTTTGTCATGTCCCGACCTTCTCCTCTCGATTACTACCGCTACTAACGTTACCGTGATAAATAAAGGCAGCGCAATGACAGTTGCGACAATAGTCTTATCGATCTTAAACGCCTCATTGGATACAAATATATCTGGCGTTCTTGTTATCTCACCATCCACTCTGATGCCTCTGACCAGAAGGCGGTGTGTATTAATTCCATAAGGAGTACATGTTACAAGAGTACAATAATCCTTACCTTCTTCGATAGCGAGTTCCGAAGCATCCTCCGGAAGCACTACCTTTATCTGATCGACCTCATACGTAAGTACCCGATCTAAAACGGTGATGGTAAACCTGTCACCTATCGCCATTTCATTCAGATCGGTGAAGAGCTTTGCAGAAGGAAGTCCTCTGTGTCCTGACAGAATACAGTGAGTGTTCACTCCTCCGACAGGTAGACTTGATCCCTCAAGATGTCCGACTCCGATCTGAAGCACTCCCGCATCCACACCATGGTAGATCGGGAGTTCCACGCCGATCTTATCAATATCAATGTACCCCATTACACCCGTTCCCGTAAGATCAAGAGTATCGTTATAACCAGTGACCTGGGTGGGTTCATAGAGCGGAGCGTTGGCAGAAAACAATCTCGTATTATAGTCTTCCGCTTTGCGGATTATGTCCTGCCTTTTCTCCTCTTCGGTGTTCTGATACACCGTGTGATAATCCTTAATTACCGAGGCTGAATACTTCGAATGAAGATAATTGCTGACTGTGGGATAGAGCAGCAGAGCCGCGCCTGCCACGATCAGAACTACTATTAAGATACTCAGCCATCTGCCTTTCATTAAACTTCGTTGATCTTTCTCTTCTTTGCGATAAGAAGTGTAACACCTGCAAGTATCAATACTGAACCTGCAATATAGAAGATTGTAGTACCGATACCTCCCGTGATAGGAAGATCAGAAACCTTCATGTTGTCGACAATCATGATGGAGATAGGTGTTGCGGTAATGTCATCACCGTCAAATGTGTATGTCCATACAGGAGCTGTTCCGGAAAGATCACAGTCGATTACAAGCGTATGCTCCGTGTTGCTCATTACATATCCTGTAGGAGCTTTTGTCTCCTTGATCGTATATGTTCCTGCACCAAGGCGGGAAAGATTGATGATACCGTCGTCACCTACGACAAAATCAACTATCGTCTGTGAGCCTTCGAGTTTCTCTATTTCTGTCTTTTCAACGAGTTTGTACTTTCCGTCTTCATACTTGCCGTTATTTGTTCCGTCAGGAGCTTCTGACGTATAGCTTCCGTCCTTGAGCTTATAGAGTGTGCCTGCATCGTCATCTCTTTCAAGGCGCTGGGCAGTTGTTACGACCTGCTTGCTTGAAAGACCCGTGATCTGGAATTCAGCACCGGCAAGTCTCTTTGAAGTATTGTTTGCATCAACCTTATCAAGTTCAACTTCAGTTGTATAAGTAATTGTCTTTGATTCGGGTGTCTGTCCGTGGGGCTCTGAAGGTGAAGGAACATCACCTGCATAAGTCTGATAAGGATTATTTGAATAAACAAGTTCTGCAGTATTAGGATTTCCTGCATCTGTCATTACTGCATCTTCATTAAGAATAGCAGTGTACTTGATCGTCATTTCCTTGCCTGCGAAAGCTGCACTCGTACCCTTTTCGAGCATCTTTACGGGATTGAAAACGATCTGAAGTTTTGTTGTGGATCCGCTGTCATCCTTATCGAAAGTAAAATCAGTACCGGCAACAAGAGTTGTTACGGGAGACGTTGCGATCGTTATCGTGGGAGCCGCTGTACCCTTATATGTAAGACCTGCGCTCAGTTCATCGTTAACAACAAAGCAATACTTATCTTTGTAACCCTTGCCAATAAGATTAGGTACCTTTGTTGTAATCTTGTAGTTAATATCATCGCCGACACTTGCTGTATTCTTCTTTCCGTCAGCAGTGATCGATGTGCTGTCAGTTGCTGATTCGATTACCTTATCGAGTGTAGGGATCTCTTCTTTTGTATCGATATCAATATTTGTATTGCTTACGACCTTAAGCATGAACTTGGAAACAGCACTGGGGTTGTCGTTATCCGTAATAGTATCCTTGACCATGTAATAGCCGGGCTCTGTTACGGAAACAGTTGTTGAACTTGCGTTTGCCGCAAGAGTAGCCGTCAATGATGTTGTTTTCAGAAAATCTGAAATTGCTGAAGCAAAATTGTCAAGCGGAGCAGAATTGCTCTCCAAATCCTTTAATGCCTCAACGACATCCTCAACATTTGAGCATGTAGTGTTCAAAACAGTAGCACCCGATAAAGCTGCTAGTACGGCAGACTCATCGGACACGTCAACATGATCGCCCCAGTCAATACTGTGAAGCTGGCCTGCGTCAGTCGATTCTCCCTTGAGGATCTGATAAACCTCATACTTGTGAACAGACTTATCACTCGTATCTTTCTTCTTAATCGTAATGGTGTAAGGGCCTGCTGCGAAGGCCGATGCACCCATCGCCATTATCATAACGAAAGCTATGAAAACGGATGTGATCTTCTTCATTATCTTAGTCATTTTCTTTGTTCCTTTCCTTTTGAGTTTATTTATTTCATTCTTTTTAATCACTTCGGTTGTTATCACAAATCCACCTCCTTGCGCCGCCTGAGCAACAGCAGTATCAGGGCTCCCACGATCAGCACTGTGCCGATGGCAAAGTATGGTGCGATGCCGCCACCTCCTGTATCAGGCAGAACGTATTTATTCGTTGTGTTATTAAATACAAACTGGTCAGCCGGCAGATAGTCATTGTCATTAGTCGGATCTCCGCCTTTTCGAAGTCTTGTAAACGACCTTATATCGACAGGAACGACAATGTCCTGACCTTCAGGCCCGGCGTTATGTTTTACCTTGTTTACGTCAATGATTATCTTGTAGATAACAGGATCGTATATGACTTCTTCATCGTCTCCGGGGATCTCTCTCATGTAGTAAGTGTATGTGTGCTCACCTGAAACGTTTTCGAATTCGACATTCTCGAAAACCACTTTTCCCGAGGCATCGTTTCTCGCCGAAGCAATTCCTGTCGGAACAGGATCAGCTATTGCCTCTTCAACACTCGGGAAGAGCTTAAAAAGGAATTCGTTGTTCTGAAGAGTTCTTCCTGTCAGAACTTTGCTCGCGGTAAACTCAATCGTTGCAAGATCGTGATGAACTGTAAAATCAAGCCCGGAATGGTTCGGGCACTTGTTATAAGCATCGATCACGGCCTGCTTACCAAGATTGAAGACTTCGTTTTTATATTCGACGATACCGCCGGAAGAAGCCGGCTTAAGATCAATAAAGTCGGACCAGGGGCCATTGTCCGTACGCGTCCTGTACTGGCCGCCCGTACCCTGGTTGTAATGGATATCATATTCGATATTCTGACCGGAAATGGGATCCCATCCACCGGCTCCGCCATTTGCATCAGCATTCCAGATAAACTTTTGGACATGGCGGGGAATAATCTGAAGTTCGACATCAAATATAGCACCTGCTACATCCTGATAGAAGAATCTCTTGTTGCTCCAACGGGCATGCCCCATATCGAAAGTCTCTCCGGGCGGACAAGTGTACTTGGAAGTTAACTCATACTGTGAATTGCCTGGAGCATAATTAGGATCAGACCAGTAGTCATGACATTCACCGGTTTCAGGATCCTTACCGCCTATAAATCTTGAAGGAGTGATTGGTGCATATCCTGCATTGTTATCATAGAATTGGACGACTCCGCCCTGCGAATTGAGCATTTCAGAATAATTGACGTCATATACAAATGACTGGTATTCGGTAACTGTCTTATACAGTTCGCCGTTCTTACCGCCTTCAATCTGAACATTGGTATAGACACCGCCATCCGCAATCTCGATATCGGCATGATCGATGTTGCCGTCAACATTCTCGATGATCCTTACCTTCTTTATGCCCTGCGGTGTATACATGGTAATGATCTGAACATTATCGCGGTTTCCATAATAAATCTCGGCAGGGATTGTAAGCTGTCTCTTTCCGTTATCAAGCTGCTGGTATGAAGCATTGTTTGTTATTATCCAGCCGTTCGGATTATCTCCATTTGCAATATACGGCCAATGATCGCCGTTTTGGTTAGGCGTACCGGCTACAGAAATCGTCTGGCCGACACGGACATAATAATTCCATATATTGTCATTATTGTTGTTGTAAACAGGAACATTATCAAAATCAACCACAGCACCCGAAGAACCGTATTCATCGACCTGGATATAGAAGTATTCATCGGTACCCTCAAGTCTGATCCTGACGGAATCTCTTATCCAGTGATCATTTTCATATCTCCATCCAGTGGAGCCGACACCGCTTATTACGGCAGTTACCTTATCTCCTTCAACCGTCTGTTCGCCGACTATCTCGATATTTCTGTGATTATTACTGTTGTTATTGCCGTCATCAGTTTCTATCACAAATCTGGGAGTCTGCTGATCGTTATATCCGATAAGGGTTATAGTGTCACCTGCTCTCAATACGTAAGGATATTCTCTGTCATTAACGATATAGTCGCCATATGTACCGGTTTCAGGATCATATTCTCTATGACCTTCAAGAGTGCCCATGCCGGCATTCTTGATCCATGCATGTACTTTATCCTTGCTTCTTTCTCCTGTTGCCGTAAGGATAAAGATAGAGAAACTGTCAGATTCGAAAACGACTTCCGATTGCGTTGCCTGAACACCTTCAACCTCTGTCGCGCCATCATTGTTAACGTGGAAAAGGCTGTAGGAATCAGCATCGATCTGCTTATCTTCAGGAATGCTGATACTAACGTTAACCGTTGTGTCTTCCGCAGGTTCAATCTCATTTCCGTCACTGTCTTTAAAGGTAATATCTATAGCGATACTTCCCTTTACTTCCTTATTTTCTTCCACAGCGCCTTCAGCCTTGGCGATGATATTCTCGTCGTTAACATCTGCGGCGGTCATAGTGACGCCTTCAGGGAACGCACCTGCAGGTGCAGTTGCTTTAACGCAGATACCGGATTCTGTTTCAGCGTTAAATTCTAAAATAGAAACCTTTTCTTCCGTGGTGGTTTCCGTTGTTTCGGCGGGTTCTTCTGTTGTTCCTTCCGGTAACGCGGCTGTTGTTTCTTCTGCAGTCTCGGATACAGCCTCATCATCAGGCTTAACTTCCTGCTTATTTAAAGAATTAATGGAAACATAACCGAATACCACGCCACTGCCGGAAGTATAAGATGCAGTGCCGACTTTGCCGTCAACATCACCTTCGATCAGACTGATCTTTCCGTCAGTAACATCTGCTACGATGCCGGCACGGTCGCACTTGCCGTCGCCGTCCTTATCTGCAAGAACGATGTCACCGATCTGAGGTAAAACATTCAGATCCGTAATGAGAAGTCCTTTTTCTTCGAGCTTGACCTGCCATGCCCAACAGCCTGCACCGCCGGGTATCTTATCCTTGCTGATACCCGCATAATGCATGCAGAATGATATAAACATCACATTCCAGTCAGCTGTCGGGTTGCCGTACCAGTCACCATATCTTGTATATCCGTCCTCGCTCTCGACATAACCTGTCTGAGATGCGGCAACGTTCATAAGATCGCTCGCATAGACACCACGGGTCTTGGGGATCGTCTTTTCCCAATCAGATCGTGTCTCGCGCTGAACGGAAACAGGTGCATAACAGTCTTCAGTGTGTTTATGTTCTTCCTTACCGCAAATAAGGATCATTTCATAACATTCATCGGTATGTTCATGTTCCTCTTCGCAGATAAGCTTTTTCTCATAACATTCTTCGCTGTGAACATGTTCTTCAAGTCCGCATACAAGGTCATTGGTCAAAGCGGTTCCGATTCCGCGCATGAGCCAGAAAACATTTCCTGAAACAGCTAAAGACAGAGCAAGTACGAGGGACACTAACCGTCTCCTGCCTGTTCTTGCCCTGTTAAGCAGCATTATGTAGTTTTCAATGCGCTTATTCACTGTATTCAGCTCCCAAACGGCCACGCTTTAAACCAGACCCGGCCAACTATCTGATCCTCTTCCACAGCGCCTACAGCAGAACTTCTGCTGTCGATCGATGTCGATCTTTGATCTCCCATTACAAATACCCGGCCTTCGGGCACAAGATACGGGAATTCTATATCGCATTCACCAAGGCTCTTCTCGGTAACATAAGGTTCGTCGATCTTCTTTCCGTTTACCGAGACATTGCCTTCCCTGTCTATGTCAATGCTGTCACCTCCGACAGCAATTACACGCTTTATAAGCAATTTGTTCTGCCAGGCGACACAGCAGAGCTGTCCGCTCGAATAGTCGCGGGCATTGAGCAGAACGAGAACATCACCGTCAGATAAGGTAGGTTCCATGCTGTCGCCGGATACCTGAATTGCCGTGAAAAGAAATGTGGACAACAAAACAGCAACTGCAGCAACTACAGTCAATGCTCCTAAAGCAGTAACAATTGTCCTTGTCACCCTAGCTCTTTTCCGAAGTCTCCGTCTTTCCTCTGCAACCTGCTTTGGAACAGGGATCTTCTTAACTCCCCGTTCATTCTCGTTCATCAGGTTATACAAAGTATCGACCAGCTCCCTGCGGCTAAGGTCGCTCAGATCGTCCTTTTTCACCGGTCTCCCTGCTCCATTTCTGCACAATAATGGCAAGTATATTTATTGCGGATTATAGGAAATCGGTATGTTAGTCAAATGAACGCACTGTTACGGTTGAGTTACAGGGAGGCGTTTGCAGACAGCCGTTTGAAAAATCGTTCAAAAAAATCAGACAATTTGGAGCGCCATAACATCCGTATTGCGAAAAACGTCTCAAAAGCACGAAAAAAGGCTGTCATAAAAGAAAGCCCGGATATTCTCCAAAAAATATAAATAATTATCAGATCATTGCTTTGTAGATATTTGCGCAGTCTTCCTCATTAAGAGTTACAAATCCGGAGATCGTGCCGTCACGGCCGTCGCCGTAGCAGAGGTTCTTAACAAGTGTGGGAATATCTTCTTCCTTGCCGCCTAATTCGCCCAATGTCGAAGGCATGCCGATGGAGATGAGGAACTGCTTGAATGCTTCGATGCCTTCCTCGGCAGTCTCAACACCCCAGACGCGGTTTGCAACCTGTGTGAAGCGTGCAACATCGTGGTTCATAACATACTTGAAAACTGCAGGCATTGTTACCGCAAGTCCTGCACCGTGAGCGCAGTCGTAGAGAGCTGATAATTCATGCTCGATGTTGTGGCTGTTCCAGTCCTGTGAACGGCCAACGCCGCAGGAATTTGTGTGTGCCATAGTGCCTGCCCACATGATATTTGCGCGTGCCTGATAATCGTTGGGATCAGCGATTACCTTGGGTCCTTCATTTTTCATTGTGATGAGGAGTGCTTCGATCAGGCGGTCTGTAACTTCGACATCCTTTGAATTTGTGAGATAGCGCTCGTAAAGGTGAGCCATGATGTCCGTGATGCCGCATGCCGTCTGGTAAGGAGGCAGAGTCTGTGTAAGTTCAGGATTGAGGATACTGAACTTGGGCCTTATGCCCTCGCCGCTTGCGCCGCGCTTGTACATACCTTCTTCCTTGGTGATAACAGAGTCGCCGGAGCCTTCGCTGCCTGCAGCTGCGATCGTGAGGACTGTTCCTACAGGGAGAGCCTTTTCGATAGGCTTGCCGCAATAGAAATCCCAGAAATCGCCGTCGTAAACAACGCCTGCTGCGATAGCTTTGGATGAATCTATGGAGCTTCCGCCGCCTACTGCGAGAATGAAATCAATGCCCTCTTTTTTGCAGAGGTCGATACCTTCATAAACGAGGCCGCTTCTCGGGTTCGGCTTAACGCCGCCCAATTCGACATATGGAATTCCTTCACCGTCGAGTGAAGCCTTAACGCGGTCTAAAAGACCTGAACGGACAACACTGCCGCCGCCATAGTGGATGAGGACTTTGGATCCGCCGAAAGCCTTAACGAGCTTGCCTGCCTCAGATTCAGTGCCCTTGCCGAAAACGAACTTTGTGGGTGAGTAGAACGTGAAGTTTTCCATACATTATCTCCCTTTTTATTTGATGCTGTTTACTGCTTCTTCGAGAGTCATTCCCGCGAAATCCTGCGCGTGGAAGATCTGCCCGTTGATGTTATCGTCAACAAATGCTCCGACGATGACGCCGGGAATTGCACTCTCAGGTGCGTTGGGCGCGTTGGGACCGCCAAGGTCTGTCCTGCACCATCCTGGATCGGTTAGGTTCATCGCAACGCCTGTTCCGCCGAGCCTTGATGCCATGTCCTTTGTGATCTTGTCGAGCGCTGCCTTTGCTGCGGAATAACCTGCCTGCTCAGGCTCTTTATCGATGCCGCTCGTTGTGTTTACGATGCGTCCGAAACCGCGCTCTGTCATCTTCGGCAGGAAGTGATAGCAGATCATGGCGGGAGCGATCGTATTAACATTGAAGCTTACTGTGTAATCGTCTGCAGGTGTCTTGTAGTAATCAGTCCTGTAAGCGATCTGAAGACCTGCATTGTTGAGGACGATATCGACGTCGACGCCCAGAGCGTCGATATTTTCGAGCATTTTCTGTACTGAGGGAATGTCATTGAGATCAGCTGAAACCGAGTGGCACTTAACGCCCATAGCCTTCAATTCTTCTTCGAGAGAAGCCGTGTGGGAAATGTCCCTGCTGTGAAGGATCAGGTTACATCCCTGCTCTGCCATCTTAAGCGCGGCAAGCCTTCCTATGCCCCTCGCGGCACCTGTTACCAAAACCCATTTGCCTGTAAGATCCAACATATCAGCACCCCGTTTCAGTATTAGTGTGCTTTCATTGTATCAACAAGGTTTAATATTAATATTCAATTTATCATTGATTTTTGTTAATGTTTTGAGGTCAATCCGATTATTAAAATACCCGCACCTTTGAGGCGCGGGTATCAGCTGTTACAGATTCAATTTCTCTTTCCTGTACGGGTTTTCGTCCGTCGCATCGAAGCCCGGCAGCAGGTACTTGTCCGGTATGTATTCATGCACATCCAGATCAAGGAAATAATTGCAGAACACGATCGCACAGTAGGTGATCTTCGTGTTGCCTTCCTGACCCTCAGGGATCATGGCATAGACAAATCCGTTGTACTCGTCGGAATCCATAGCGACCAGATCGTAGCCTTCGGGATCACCTGTTACGGTGTAGATGCCCTTGTAATCGTCAATTCCGATCGCCTGAAGCCTTGCGATCTCAGCATCGTATCTGTCACCGTAGTCGAGCGTCATGTAGACAATGTACTGGCCGTCCCACGGGTTATAATAAGTGAGCTGGTATTCGGTAACTTCCGCTTCGATCTTCTCCGGCATGACATCGAAAAGCGGGTTCGTACCCATACTGTATTCGCTGTCCTTGTCATCTCCGTTATGAATGTACTTATTGAAATCCGAAGCATCCGTGCTGACTTCGATCTTGGCACTGGTAAACATTGCGTACACCACAGTAAACATTACCACCGCCGCAAGCACATAGTGCGTGACAATTGCCATCAGCACTATGGTAATTATCTTTACGGCTTTTACTGCCTTCCTGTGCTTACTGAACCTCTGCAAAAGGCCCGTTACGTAGAGCGTGATTATGCTCATGACTATAAAGCCTAAGAATGTCGCAAATATCGCTCCGGCGCGCTTCAAGTCCGGTTCATATGCCAATGTCTGAAGTACTATTGCAACGACCGTTAATCCTACTCCTATTATCGACAATACCTGCACAAGCCTCAAAAGCTTGCTTTTCTCGCCTGTTGCATAGTCCGCCATCTTGCCGGCGACCTCTCTTGTTTCCTGGTCCATCATCTCGCTTTTCCTTTCCCCGTCTATGATCTCCCTGACATCGACATCATAGAAATCGGCTATCTCGACCAGCAATGAGATATCAGGAAGATTCGTACCCGTCTCCCATCTGGAAACGGATCTGTTACTGACGTTAAATTTCTGTGCCAGCTGTTCCTGGGTAAGTCCCTTCTCATTACGTAAGGTCTTGAGAAACTGTCCTGTCTTTTTCTGATCCAAGCTTGGATTCCTCCTTTCGGCCGGTTTGAGGATACGATGTCCATGGGGAAATTAACACGACACAAAGCGAGAATTGCCGTTTTTTCGAGCTTTTGGACATGTAATGTCTAATCAGTATTATACTATTGTCAGGATTTCAGGTGCATTTCAGGTTGCCCTAATAAACTGTTCGAAAAGGAGGTGTATCCATGCGTATACTCATTGCCGAAGACGAAGTCGCTACTGCAAAGGCGTTAAAGCTCTTGCTCGAAAAAGCAAAATATTCCGTTGACATTGTTCACAACGGTGATGATGCATGGTCCTATATCTCCTCCGATACATATGAAGTCATCGTGTTAGATATCATGATGCCCGGCATGAACGGCCTCGAAGTCCTGTCACTTATCCGCAAAAACCATATCACCACACCCGTACTTATGCTTACCGCAAAAGCTGAGCTCGAAGACCGTGTCGCAGGACTCGAGGCCGGTGCCGATGACTACCTTCCGAAGCCCTTTGCAACGAGCGAACTGATCGCCAGGATAAAGGCTCTGGGAAGAAGAAGCGAAAACTATTCCGACTCCCTCCAGAAGGTCGGCAATCTAATCCTCGACGGCAACCGCTATGAAATGAAGGTCGGTGACAAGAGCGTCAAACTCACAAATAAGGAATACCAGCTCATCGAGCTTTTTGTACTGCATCCGGGATTCGTATTTTCGACAGAACACCTGATGGACAAGATCTGGGGATTTGAATCAGATTCAGACATCGACGTCGTCTGGACACATATCGGTTTTGTAAGAAAGAAGCTCCGTTCGATCGATGCCAATGTTGAGATCAAGACAATCCGCGGTTCCGGTTATTCCCTGGAGGAAATCAAATGCTGAAAAAACTCCGCTGGCGCTTCATATTGGCCGCTATGCTGGCATTCTTTGCAGTTATCACGCTGATAGCTGTTCTGGTCAATGTTTTCACATATGCGGCTATCACCACACGTGTTGATAACTCCATCCAATCGATCGCTAATTCTGATTTCCGTTCTCCGCGCGATTTCAAGCCCGAACCACGTGGCGAAGGCAATCCTTTCGAGGGCCGCCAGGACATGGAAGCGGGCTACATGATGCGCTTCTTCATCGTCCGCGTTGATGACACCGGCGACGCCGCATATATTTCAATGGATTTCATCGCTTCCGTCGACGAGGACAGCGCCGCCGAATACGCGGAAAAGGCCCTCTCCAAAAAGTCAGACAAGGGCTATATCGGCAACTACCGCTACCTGAAAACCGAATCTGACGATGCCACGGTCATCATTTTCCTTAATGCCAGCAGAGAACTCCAGATCGCAAAGTCTCTCCTGGATCTGTCCATAATCATCTCTGTCTTAAGTCTTACACTTGTTTTCATCCTTGTCGTGATCATATCCAAGAAAGCGATCAAGCCTATCGAAAACAACATCAAGCAGCAAAAACAGTTCATCACCGACGCGAGCCACGAGCTCAAGACCCCTCTGACGTCCATCTCCACGAGCCTCGACGTCATTACGGCAGAGCACGGCGACGATGAATGGACCGACAATATCAAGAAGCAGACAGGCCGCATGACAAAGCTCGTCAGCGAACTCGTCACCTTATCCAGGCTCGATGAAGACCTCCCTCTGCCAAACAAGGAGCGCTTCTCATTAAGCAACGCCGCATGGGAGACCGTCGATATCTACCAGTCACAGGCAAAGGGCCGCGGCAAAAAGATGACAGTTGATATTTCCGAGAACGTTGATGTCTTTGGCGACAAGGCCGGCATCCAGCAGATGATGTCCGTTCTCCTCGATAACGCCGTCCGCTATTCCGACAAGGGAGGCGAGATCAGATTCTCCGTCTATTCCAAGAAGAACAAGGCCAGAATCGAAGTCTACAACACCTGCAATTACGAAACTCCGCCGGACGTTGATCTTTTGTTCGACCGCTTCTACCGCCCTGACAGTTCCCGTAATACTGAGACCGGCGGCACAGGCGTAGGCCTCGCGATCGCCAAGGCCGTTGCCGAAGCTCACGGCGGCTCGATCAAAGCAATCTGCCCCGACGGCAAGAGCATGACGATAAAAGTCTCATTCTGAGTGATTTGAATCTATTAGTAGTGTTACGGCCTTGAAGTTTTCTTTGAGGCCGTTTGTTTTTTGGTGGTTTTTGTTTTTTCGGGCCGACATACGAAAAGGTAGATTTACGTTTATTTTCGTATGACACACTACAACTATGACGTACTAAAAACTCAAACACTAAAATTAGTACGTAGTTTTCACCCTTCAACTCGCGTTATATGACCAATTCGACGTACTAAAAATGCGTCTTTAAAGATTAGTACGTAAAATCAGCCTTCTGTGGCAGCTATTTTCCAAATAGTTACGGACTAATAATGCATTTTCGAAAATTAGTACGTAAAAAATCCTGGGAAGCCAACTAAAGCCTCAAAAATTACGTACTAAAAAACCAAAAACATAAAATTAGTCCGTCACACCAATAACACCCCAAAAACGCCCAATAAAAACGGCCCTGAAGCGAACCTCAGGGCCGGTAAAAACATGAGTGGAAACAGATCAGTCGTCGATGGACTTATCTGTAGCTCTTGCGTAGATTGCTTCGACTTCCTTGCCCGGAGCCTTTGTTACAACTGTAACGATAATTGCAACGATAAGACCGCAGATGAAGCCGGGAACAATCTCATAAACACCTGTGCTGCTAATAGCGGCAGGCATGATCGTGTCTGTGAAGAGAAGGAGCCAAGCGATGTCGGCAACGGCGCCTGCAATGATGCCTGCAACAGCGCCCTTGTAGTTAAAGCGCTTCCAGAACAGTGAGAGGATAACGACAGGTCCGAAGGCTGCGCCGAAGAGACCCCATGCGTTCTCAACCATGTTCATGATGTCGGAAGCCCAGGACTTGGGATCGTCAAGACCCTGAACAGCGATGAAGAAAGCGACGATAGCAACTACAAGAACGACGACACGGCCAAGCCAGAGCATCTCTGAATCGGAAGCCTTGTTCTTACGGATCAAAGGCTTATAGATATCGCTCGTAAATGCGGAAGATGCAACGAGGAGCTGGGAGTCAGCCGTAGACATTGCGGCAGCGATGATAGCCGAGAGCAAAATGCCTGCGATGAAGCCCGGGAAGATGTGTGTAACAACTTCGATGAAGATGTTCTTACGTGCGTCAGGAAGGAGCATCTCAGCAAGTGATTCGCCGTTGGGAAGAATGTAAGTTCTTCCGAGGTAAGCGATAACTGCAGCAGCGCCTAAAGTGAGAATTACCCAGATAATTGCAACTGTAGCAGACTTCTTAATCTGGGAAGGCTTCTCGATGGACATGAAACGTACGAGGATATGAGGCATACCGAAGTAACCTAAGCCCCAGCCAAGACCCGTAACGATCTCCTGCCAGGGAGCTGCGAAAGGATCTGTGCCAAAAGCGGAAACTTCACTATTGAACGCACCGTAGAAGGAAGCATCGTGGCTGCCGACTGCCTGCATAACGATCGGAACTGCGAGAAGCGCAACGAGCATCATGAGGCCCTGGAAAAAGTCTGTCCAGCAAACAGCCTTGTAACCGCCTAAAAATGTATAGATAAGGATCAAAACCGCAAAGAGGATCATAGCGAGGTGCTGATGATCTGCAAACCACGGGATAACTGATGTGAATACTGCAGTACCTGCAACGAAGCCTGAAGCTACGTAAACCGTGAAGCTGATAAGGAAGATGATAGCGCATACGACCTTCAGAACCGAGCTCTGGCTTGCGAATCTGTTTGTGAGGTACTGGGGAAGCGTGATGGAGTCGCCGGAAGCTTTGGAGAAACGGCGGAGCCTTGTAGCTACAAAGATCCAGTTGGCAGCTGTTCCTAATGCCAGACCGATTCCGATCCAAACCTGTCCCATACCGAACGCAAAAAGCGAACCCGGGAAACCCATCAAAAGCCAGCCGCTCATGTCCGATGCCTGCGCACTCATCGCAGTAACAAAAGGACCCATGTGACGACCGCCAAGGAAATACTCTTTCTCGTCGCCGCCCTTACTCTTTATGAAGAAGAATATACCGATGGCAAGGACAACCACGAAATAGAGTACGAAAGCAATAATCTTGTCCATAACATACTCCTTTGGGGATTGATAACTCCCGTATTATAACAGAAAAATCTTTTATTGCATTAAAGAGCGCACGCGCCGATTTAAGAAACATTTAAGGATTATTCAAGGAATAACTCAAGATTTACCGCGACGGGCACGATAGAGTATAGTCAACAATATCGAAAAGGCGGTCATTCAAGATGACAAAGACAAACAACAATTACGGAAGATTCCTCCTGCTCTGGGCGGGCGAATTCATTTCATCGATAGGCGGCGGACTTACAAGCTTCGGCCTTGGCCTTTATATTTTCCAGAAAACGGGAAGTGCTGCAGACATGGCGTTCCTCACACTTCTGGGATTCCTTCCGGCATTGATCCTCAGAGTTCCTGCAGGTGTTCTTGCTGACCGCTATGACAGACGACTTCTCATGATGATCGGCGACGGCTTATCAGGTCTTGGCGTTCTCTTCATCCTCATTTGCATGCTTCAGGGAGAAGCAGCACTCTGGCAGATATATCTCGGCACCACGGTAAGCTCTGTTTTCTCGGCACTTCTGGAGCCCTCTTATACAGCAACGATTACAGACCTCCTCACAAAGGAACAGTACTCAAAGGCTAACGGTCTTGTATCGATGGCAGGTTCATCAAGATACATCTTCTCGCCTATCATCGCAGGCTTCATTCTTGCAGTAAGCGACATCAAGCTGATCCTTATAATCGACATCTGCACATTCTTCCTTACAGTCGTTGCCGCCGCAGTTGTAAGAGCAGGCATCAAGACAAGCGTTAAGAGTGAACCGGAGCCGTTCTTCAAGAGCATGAAGGAAGGCTTGGCAGCAGTTACTGCAAAGAAGGGCCTTATCGTTCTCGTAGTCGTATCTTCCCTGATCTGCCTATTCATGGGCGTGTTCCAGGTATTGGGCGAGCCTTTCGTGCTCTCATTCTCTGATTCAAAAACATTGGGAATCGTTGAGACGGTGGCAGCTTCAGGCATGCTCGTAACAAGCATCCTCTTAGGCATCAGAGGCATCAAGAAGCACTTCGTAAGGGCGCTCTGGATGGGCCTTGCGGTATCAGGTGTCGGAATGTCGCTGTTCGCTGTTTTCGAGAATCCCGTGCTCATCTGCTCATTCGGATTCTTATTCTTCGCAGCTCTGCCTTTTGCAAACAACAGCCTCGATTATCTCGTAAGGACCAACATTCCCGCTGAACTCCAGGGCCGCGCATGGGGCTTCCTGGGATTCATCTCACAGCTCGGATATGTCGTCGCTTATTCACTTAGCGGCGTTACCGCTGACGTGATCGGCAAGGCAACAGGAAAGGGCGTCGGCACAGGATCTTCAATAACGATAATCGGCGCAGGCATCTGCCTCATAATCGTCGCAGTCGCAATGTCCGGTATCAAGAAGATCAGAGAGCTCGAAAACACGGACGAGCCCGCAGCCACACAGGTCGAAACAGCTTAAAGGATCTTTACCATCCAGTAAGAATCGACAGTCGTGCCATCCCTGTATTTCATACTGTTCGGGAGCACGCCGCACTTAACAAAACCAACAGCTTCATAAAGCGCTATAGCACCAAGATTCTCGGTTACGACCTCAAGCTCTGCTTGTCCGTAGCCGAGTTTTTTTGCTTCGCTCAAAACGGTCTCCAACATCAGCCTGCCGATCCCCCTGCCGCAGTAAGCCTTATACAGGGCAATTGCAATAGTGCATCTGTGCTTATATCTTGTGGAAGTTCCGACACTCATGAGAGAGCAGTTGCCGATATGTTTTCCGTCTTCAAAAGCGAGCAGAAGGAGCTCATTCTCAGACTCGGTCTTGCGCGTGATAAAAGCCTTTTCGTCATCCAAAGTCATGGTGATCTCATCGGGTTCGCAGATGAGATATTTCGATTCAGTATTAGTGACTTTAAGATAATTCAAAAGAGCCTCCGCGTCCTTTAATTCAGCGTTTCGGAGCTCTATTTCTTTGCCTGTTTTGTCGGTGACTTTCGTGTTAAAAACCATAGATCTATACCTCAGAAATCATTATACACCGAAGCTTTTAAATCCACGCGGAAATAAAGATATTGCACTTAATTAATAAAATTATGTAAAGACTATGCTTTTGCCCCTGTGTTAGAATTAGGGTATGTTAACGGAGGGCAGCTGATGGATCTTTTTAAGGTTTTTATTTGTGAAGACGAGAGTATCGTGCGCGAAGGACTTCGCGACATGATCCCGTGGGAGAAGTACGGTTTCGAGTTCGCAGGCGATGCGCCTGACGGCGAGATGGCCCTGCCCATGATCAGAAAGCTTAAGCCCGATGTCCTCATCACCGATATCACCATGCCCTTCATGGACGGCCTTTCATTGAGCAAAACCGTCACGAAGGAATTGCCTAATATAAAGATCATTGTTATCTCCGGTTACAGCGATTTTGAGTACGCGCGAAAAGCGATAGAGATCGGCGTCGAGCAGTATCTCTTAAAGCCCGTCACCAAGACCGACATGATCAATGCCCTTGAAGGCGTCAGAAAAAAGATCACCGAAGAGAACGAACAGAAAGACTACGTAAAGCTCTACGAGCAGGAGTTCAAGAAGTTCGAGAGATTAACGCACAGAGTATTTTTCGAGAAGCTCGTAGAAGGATCACTGTCAGTACAGGAGATCTACGAAGAGGCAGACAAGCTCCATCTCAATCTTTCCGCAGACGCTTATAACATCGTCATCTTCTCTATCAGGGACCTTGACCAGTCGACATATTCGGACAACGCATCGGGCGTTACAGAGAGCCTTCTTAACCAGTTCATGCAGTATCCGGATTATATCATCTTCAGATGCAACCTCTTTTCATATGCCGTCCTCATCAAGGGCGACGACGAGAGCGTCAAGCGAATGGAAGACAAGTGCGTAAAGATGATAATGCAGCACTGCGAAGAGACTCCGTCGCAGCTCGACTGGCACGTTGCGGTCGGCGCACCGACAAACAGACTGAGCGGACTTTCTTCATGCTATCAGGATGCGAACAGGGCATTTGCATACAGACACATCTTCCCTAACCAGCACATCTTTACTTCCGAGCAGTTAAAAACCGAACAGTTCGTTGCAAATGACAGCGAGATACACCAGATCGATGCGGGCAAGTTCGATCCCATGATCATAAGATATTTCGTGCAGACAGGTACGATAAACGAAGTCGAGACATTTGCCGACGACTACCTTAAGAGCGTTGAGGCGAGCGTCAATTCGATCCTGTTCCGCTACTATCTTCTGGTCAGCATCAGGGTCAATGTCGAACTTGCTTTGAAGGAAGCTAATGTTGATTCGGAACTGATCTCTTCGAGCCTGCCGACGTTCGACACGAACATTCAGGCAGACGAGGTTAAGGGCTATCTTATCGACGCACTTAATGTTGCGATCAAGATGAGGGACGCTGAAGCGCAGAAGCGCGGAAACGACATCATCAACAATGCCGTCGATTACATCAATGAACATTATGCGGACGAGGATATCTCTCTTGATTCCGTTGCAGAGGAGATCAATATCAGCGCGAACTATTTGAGCGCCGTCTTCTCCAACAAGGTCGGATTATCCTTCGTCGAATATATCACCAAAAAGAGAATGGCCAAGGCTAAGATCCTCCTGCGCAACACGAGCAAGAAGAGTGGCGAGATCGCGAACGAGATCGGCTACAAGGATCCCAGATATTTCTCATTCGTATTCAAGAAGAATCAGGGATGCACGCCGAGCCAGTACCGCAACGGGGAAATTCCTGAAGAATGAGACGTCCGCCCGACAGGTTAAACAAGAATACGGTACAGGGAAAAATGTACCGTCTTATGCTTCAGATGTTTATCCCGATTGCTGTCATTCTCGTCAGCATTTTCGTAATGCTACTTACACGTAACCTCATGTACGCATCGGTATCGGGAAACATCGTCAAGGTATCCGGCTTCAACCAGAAGTTTAAGCAGGAGATCGATGAGCAGATGTATTTCTACGTAACGGGATACAGCGATGAGATGCCGTGGGACGACGTCGAATCCGCAAGAGCCCTCGCTGAAGACCTGTTGAAAAACACGTCAAATTCCGAAGGCCGCAAATCCATTACTAGCGTTCTCTCACTCTGCGATAAGTTAAGCTCATACATGCACGATATTGAGAGCACAACGAGTTACGACAACCGTATGGACCAGCTCACGAAAAATATCTACATCACAACGGGCCTCATCGAAGACTACATGTATTCTTACCTCTACTACGAGGCCGGCGAGATGGCGAGCATCCAGAAGCAGATCGATTTCTGGCTCAGTATCGAAATCGTGTTCGTCGTCCTGGTCATGCTCGTTGTAGTCCCTCTCGTTTTGAGCCGTGCGGTCAAGCTCTCGAAAAGTATCACTGATCCTATCGTTGAAATGAACGGCCGCGTTAAGGAGATCGGTGACGGCGACTTAAGCCCCCACACTCCCGTAAAGACCGACGATACGAGCCTCGCGCTCCTCTCCACCGGTATCGAAGACATGGCGGCAAGACTCGATAAGCAGATCCAGTTAAACCGCGAAGAGCAGATCAAGCTCCGCGACATCGAGCTCTCACTCATCCAGGCGCAGATCAATCCTCACTTCCTGTACAACACTTTGGACGCGATCGTCTGGCTCATCGAGATCGGCAAGAACGATCAGGCAGAACAGATGGTAACGAGCCTTTCATCTTATTTCCGCTCATTCTTAAGCGACGGTAAGGATATCGTAACGCTCGCCGAAGAAAAACAGCACATCCAGAGTTACCTCGAGATACAGCAGGTACGATACAGGGATATCATGGAATTTGAGATCGACATCGATCCTGCGATCGAAAACACGAAGCTCCCGAAAATGACTTTGCAGCCGCTCGTCGAAAATGCTATCTATCACGGCCTTAAGCCTAAGCGCGGCAAGGGTAAGATCAAGGTAACCGGAACTCTCGAAGGAGACAAGATCGTCCTTAAGGTAACAGACACGGGTCTTGGCATGCAGAAAGAAGAACTGGAGAGCTTAAAGACAAGAGTACTTAATGAGGACACGACGAGCTTCGGTCTCACATCATCTTATAAGAGACTGAAGATCCTTTACGGCGATGCATGCAAATTCGATATCGAGTCCGTGCCGCAGGAAGGAACTTATATAAGCATCGAAATACCCGGGAAGGCGGACATAAACAATGAAACGATTCTGTAGTGTTTTACTTTGCTTAAGCATGATCTTATGCATGGCAGGATGCCTGGGAACCAAACCGGCTGAGCCTTCCAACAAAGCATATGTGATCGGCTTTTCGCAGATCGGTTCCGAGTCCGATTGGAGAGTCGCAAACACCAAGTCCATGGAAGCTACTTTCGCAAACGACCCGGAATATGAATTCATCATGGAAAATGCGAGACAGGAACAGGAAAACCAGTTCACCGCAATCCGCCGCTTCATCCTCGAAGGAGTCGATTTTATAATCATCGCGCCCACAGTTGAAGAAGGCTGGCAGACGATCCTGGAAGAGATCAAGGATGCCGGAATTCCTGTAATAATCATGGACAGATCCGTCGCAGTTGACGATGATTCGCTGTATCTAACCAACATCGGTTCCGACTTTTTGGGTCAGGGCAACCTCGCCGTCAAATGGCTCGAAGGAGAGATCCCTGCAGACAAGGAAGCAAAGATCCTCCACCTCCAGGGAACGCTTGGTGCAACCGCCCAGATCATGAGAACAAAGGCATTGGAAGATGCAGTAGCCAAGCACTCCAACTGGGAGATCACGAGCCAGCTCTACGGCGACTTCACCGAAGCCAAGGCTTATGAGGTCATGACCGAATATCTTAAGACAAACAAGGACATCAATGTCCTCTATTCCGAAAACGACAACATGACCTTTGGCGCAATGCGCGCGCTCAACGAAGCCGGTATCACTTACGGCAACGGCGGTCAGGTGAAGATCATTACTTTCGACGCCACAAAAGAAGCTCTCCAGTACTGCCACGACGGCAAGATAAATCTCTGTGTCGAGTGCAACCCGATGTTCGGCCCGCAGATCAAAGAGCTCATTGAAAAATACAGAAAAGGCGAAACGATCCCGAAGCAGGTCCACGTCAACGAATCCGCTTATACAACGCAGAGCATCACGCAGGATTTCGTAGATTCGAGAGAATACTGATATTCTTCATCTAAAATAACGATCGATAAGTTTGTCTACAGTTCTCAAGTCTAACGGCTTTTTCGAGGTTTCAAACGAAAAGAAAAGTCTGTCTCCCTGCAGGATTCCTGCTTCGCTGTAATCATTGACTCTTTCGACCAGATCATCCATATAGGTCTCATCGTCCATCTTTCCGCAATGTTCGTAATAGACCACGCTGCAATCGCTTAGTCTGAGAATCGTAAAATCCGGATGAATGATCTTGTTCCCGACTTTAAGCGGGCATTCGTACTTATATGGAATCCCCTTAAAATACAGCCTGTTAGCGATAATCACTTCCGACTTTGATCTGACTCTTTCGCCCTTGATGGTTAGATAGTATGGCGCATCTTTCTTAAACGGTTTTCGCTTATAAGGCATTTGCATCCACTTACGGGCAAAATCCTCATCACCGACCATTGCCGGCTTCGCAAACGCTTTCCGTTCTTCAGAAAGCTGATCAAACAGATCTTCTGCAATAACAGAAGGATAGATTTTCTGCATCCTGCTCAATGCTTTCAGTTCGGATCTTAAGGAAACCCTCATTTGCTTGAGATAACTTTTCTGGATCAAATCCCTGATGAGGTCTGTTTCGTTCTCATTAAGCAGCCGGTCCTTTTTCCCTTTTATGGAAAGATAGTGATACACTCCGCTTTTGCATTTCTTTATCTTGATCCTGCCATCAGGGAAAGATTCTATCTTCTTATCCAACGCTTCCAAAGTCTTCATTATAAGTTCACTTCTTTTGCGCATCTCTTCGCCATGATTATTAACCATATAGAACCGCCCCTTTCGATTAAGTTGCTTAATTATATGGTCCCGCCTAGTGTAAAAGAGTCTCAATCTGCTGCTGGAGCAAAAGTTGAGACTGTTTCTAATTTTTCTTTGAGAATTTCAGGCGTAAATCTGTGCTATTCATACTGCGTTTTACACCAAAACGATATTATTTCAGTTTGGTGTAAAAAACAGGGCTTTTTTTACACCAAATTATAATAATTTCAAAGTGGTGTAAAATCCAGGGTTTAATTATTTAAACGATGTTTCAAAGTAAGTGAAAAACTATCTGCTTACTCTATAACTGCCACAGGGACAGCAAATTCTTTGTAATTGCCGCCTTCTGCAAGAGCAACGCATGTTTTTGCGAGCTTTTTGCAAAGAAGGTCAGTATCGTAACCCATGGAAATTATGGAATCATTTGAATAATAACCGTTGTCAAAGCACGCGACGGTTATGTCGTCCGGAACTTTAATATCGCGCTTATTAAGAAGACCTGCAAGGCTGTGCGCGATCATGCCGTTTTCGCAGATCACGGAATCGCAGTCAGAGAGTGTATCGATAAATGAAGTTAACAGATCATGTTTCCCTTCGAGGATCTCTTTTTCTTCCTTGTAGGAAAGCAGCAGGCATCTGCTCTCGTCAAATGAACTGACCTCATCGATATAACCCTTGTATTCGTCCATGCCTGAAGAATTATCTGTGCAGAAGATGCAGGCAGTCTTGCGCCTGCCCTCTCCCTTAAGCTTTTCGGTAAGGACCTTCCCTGCTTCCCTGTAATCAGGCGCGATACTTATAACGCCCGAAGGTGCACTGGATGAATTCAGATAGATAACCGGTATCAGGGCGCCTATTGCTTCTTCGATCAGTCTCCCGTTTGCATTTGGGATGAGGTCGTGCGCGGGTTCGATTATGACAGCCGCGGCTTTCTCTTTGATAGCGCGCGAAATAGCAACGCCTTCTTCTTTGCTGCTGCCGGAGGTAGAGAATGCCTGAAGTGTGTATTTCGATGACGCGAGTGCTGACCTTAATCCGGCTATAAGCAACGGGCTCAGATATCTGTCGCAGTCTTCGGTAATAAAAAATACAGTTTTATTCTTATGAGATTCTTCTACTATATAAGATCCGGAGCCGGTGCGCTTTTCGATAAGGCCGGCCTTCAAGAGGATATCCAATGCTGCGCGGACCGTCTGTCTGCTGCAGGAGTATTTTTCAGCCAGAGAGTTTTCCGAAGGGAGTCTAAGCCTTCCCTCCGCCCTCATTTTCTTGAGCTCTAATTCGAGCTTATTTGCTATGACGATATACTTCTCTGCCATTGCCAAACCCCTTATATTTCTTAGTAAAATTATAGGGTTCCGACCTTGTGCAAAGATACGATAAATATTTGAGGTGTTATTTCAAACGCCCGAAAATGTAAGGAATCTTATCCTGTTTGAAAATCTCAAAATAATGATTTTCGAGTAAAAATATTTGATTGTTAAAAATGACAACGTAAGTTTCAGGAAGGTTCAAAAGGCGCCATCAAAAAATATCCGACAAGGCGTCTTAAGATTTTCGACATCGGCGCGCGAAAAAGTGCTCTTCGGGCAAACCTGTACGTTTTGTGATCAAAAATTCCCAAATCTGTATTTATGCAAAATTACCATTCTTGTAAAGGCATACGAGATTCGTTGCGGCTGTTGACGAACGGGTGTTTATTTGGGGCAGAGTACATCGGGTAAGTAAACGGCCCGAGAAATAACCTCAAAATGTAAAGGAGAATTACTATGAAGAAATTTGTAAAATTGTTGGTTTCTTCCGCTCTCGTTGCAGCTATGGCATTCGGCGTTTGCGCTTGTAACGGCACAACCCCTACACAGGCACCTACACCTACAGAGGGACCCGCTACAGAAGCACCTGCTACGGAAGCACCTAAGACAGGCGACGAACTCATTAAGGTTGGTATCATCAATAACGATCCTAACGAGTCCGGTTACCGTACAGCTAACGACAGAGACATGAAGGCAACTTTTACTAAGGAAAACGGCTATGAGGCATCTTTCTTCTATTCACTTAAGAACGAAGAGCAGATCGCAGCAGCTCAGAAGTTCATCCAGGACGAAGTTGACTACCTCTTGATCTCAGCAGCTGGTACATCAGGTTGGGACGGAGTTCTTGAGCAGGCTCAGAAGGCTGGCATCAAGGTTATCCTCTTCGACAGAACAATCGACGCAGACGAGAGCCTCTATGAAGCTTCCATCGTTTCCGACATGGCTAAGGAAGGTCAGCAGGCAGTTGATTGGCTCGCTTCCCAGGGTCTTTCTGAATACAAGATCATCCACATCCAGGGTGTTATGGGTTCTTCCGCTCAGATCGGCCGTTCCGGCGCTCTCGACGAGAAGGTAAAGGCAGAAGCTAACTGGTCAATCGTTAAGCAGCAGACAGCAGAGTGGTCTGAAGAGACAGCTCAGCAGATCGTTCAGGCTGTTATCGACTCAGGCGAAAAGTTCAACGTTATCTATGCAGAGAATGACAACATGGCTAAGGGTGCTGCAGCAGCTCTCGACAAGGCTAACATTTCTCACGGCGTAGGCAAGGACGTTATCATCATCGGTTTCGACTGCAACACATGGGCACTTGAAGAGCTCCTCGCAGGCAACTGGAACTATGACGGTCAGTGCAATCCTTTCCAGGCTTCCTACATCGACGACATCATCAAGAATGGCGTTAAGACAAAGGTAGTTATCATGGAAGAAAAGGGCTTCGACGCTAAGACAATCACAGCTGATGACGTAAAGAATTACGGTATCTAATAACTTACTCTCTCTCCAAAAATAAGAGTATTTAGCTAACACAGAGTGTGCGATGCGATGCAATCTCATCGCATCGCACATTTCTTTTAAAGAAGTAAGACAAGAGGAACAACAGGAGGACAATAGGTCATGGCAAACAGACCAATTTTGGAAATGCGTGGGATATGTAAATTTTTCCCGGGCGTGCGCGCTCTTGAGAACGTTGATTTCACATTACGAGAAGGCGAAATCCATGCTCTGATGGGCGAGAACGGTGCAGGTAAATCGACACTTATCAAGGTGTTGACCGGCGTATATCCAAAGGACGGCGGAGATGTCTGGCTCGCAGATAATCCCGTTCACATCAAGTCACCTCAGGATGCACAGAATAAAGGTATTGCAACTGTTTATCAGGAGATCACCCTCTGCCCTAACCTCACGGTTGCTGAGAACATGTATATCGGCCGTACCAAAGGTCCTTTTACTGATTGGAATTTCATAAACAAATCCGCAGGAAGACTCCTCGATGAACTGGGAATCCCCGTAGGTCCCACAGAGCAGCTCGGCAACTGCTCAATCGCTATCCAGCAGATGGTTGCGATCGCACGTGCCGTAGATATGGATTGTAAAGTCCTTATCCTGGATGAGCCTACATCTTCCCTGGACGAACAGGAAGTTCAGAAGCTCTTCAACCTTATGAGAGATCTTAAGGCAAAGGGCGTAGGAATTATCTTCGTAACACACTTCCTTGAGCAGGTATATGAAGTCTGCGACCGCATCACGGTCCTCCGTGACGGCAAGCTCGTAGGCGAATACATCATTGAAGAACTGCCAAGAGTACAGCTCGTTTCCAAGATGCTCGGTAAAGATTTCGATGACATGGCCGACATCAAGAGCGGAAGCGAGACCGACATCATAGACCTTAACGGCACCCCCGTTTACCAGGCAATTAACCTTACCGGAACGACCGGCATAAAGCCGTTCGACTTTGAGATCCATCAAGGCGAAGTCAACGGCTTTACCGGCCTTCTGGGCTCCGGCAGATCTGAAAGCGTCCGTGCTATTTTCGGCGCAGACAGAGTAGTCGGCGGCAAGGTAAAGATCAACGGCCAGGAAGTAAAGATCAGAAAGCCTTTGGACGCCATGAAGCACGGCATCAGCTATCTGCCTGAAGACAGAAAGCTCGACGGTATCGTAGGCGACCTCTCGGTAAGAGATAACATCATTTTGGCGCTTCAGGTAATGAAGGGATTTTTCAGACCTTTCTCAAAAGCACAGGCTGAGAAATTTGCAGATGAATACATCAAGCTCCTGAATATCAAGACAGCTTCACAGGACACACCTATCAAGTCCCTGTCCGGCGGTAACCAGCAGAAAGTTATCCTCGCAAGATGGCTTCTTGCAAATCCTCAATATCTCATTCTCGATGAACCTACGAGAGGTATCGACGTAGGTACAAAGGTCGAGATCCAGAAGCTCGTATTAAAACTTGCTGCGGAAGGAAAGAGCGTAACCTTTATTTCTTCCGAAATAGACGAGATGATCCGTACCTGCTCCAGGCTTATCGTCATGCGTGACGGTAAAGTCGTTGGCGAGCTCAAGGGAGACGATCTCAACCAGAATAAGATCATGGCAACGATTGCCGGAGGTGAATCCAAATGATATCATCCGAAAATGCTATAAAAAGTGCAAATTCAAATATCTTGTTAAAGATAGTACGCAACCAGCTTTTTATCCCGCTTGTTGCCCTGCTACTCCTTGTAATCTTCAACCTGGCTACTGATCCGGGATTTTTCAAGATCGCGTTAGAACCGAACAGCGACGGAAACATGGTATTGTCGGGCAACCTGATCACCATGATCGACTATGCATCCGAGCTCGTTATCCTCGCTATCGGAATGACACTCGTAACTTCAGCATCCGGCGGTCAGGATATTTCCGTCGGCGCAACTATCGCAATTGCAGGATCTACTGTATTAAGGATCGTTAAGACACAGTCCCCTGATATCTCAGGTGCTAAATTTGCAGGGATCATCATCGGATCTTTCCTCCTTTGCGTTCTCGTTTCCGCAATTTTCGGAGCCTTCAACGGTGCGCTCGTCGCATTCTTCAAGATCCAGCCGATGGTCGCAACATTGATCCTTTTCACAGCTGGACGTTCGATCGCAGCGTGGATCAACAACAACGACAACATCTCAATTACCGATAAGCGTTTCAGCTACTTTGGAAACTTCATTCCCGGAATCGCAGTTCCGACACCGGTATTCATCACGATCATATGCTTGATAATAATCGCGATCGTTTTGAAAGTAACCAACTTAAGACTCTATTCACAGTCTGTAGGTATCAATGCTTCTTCATCAAGACTTAACGGTATCAACCCTAAGATGATCAAGCTCTTAACCTTCGTTATCCTCGGCATCTGCGTTGCAGTCTGCGGCTTCATCAAGGTATCAAGAACTTCATCTATCACATATTCAGTTATTGCAAACAACATCGAGATGGACGCGATCCTGGCAGTTGCATTGGGCGGTAATAACTTAGGCGGCGGTAAGTTCAATCTTTCTGCTTCAGTCCTTGGTGCTTATGTAATCCAGTTCCTTACAACCACGCTTTATAAGTTCAAGGAGATCGACTCCAGCTCTATCTCTGCTTACAAGGCAGTCGTAGTTATCCTTCTCATAATCATTTCTTCTCCTTTCGTTCGTAAGTTTTTCGAAGACCAGAAGAACAAGAGAGAAGCTGCAAAAGCAGAAGCCTTAAAAGCTGCTGCAGGAAAGGAGAGTGTCTGATATGTCAGTAAATACTAATGTTTTGGGTGGCAACAAGCTTAAGAGGCGCGCTTCCTTAACAGATACGAATCTTCTTCTTATCATCACGATCATAGTATTCGTAGTAATGTATGTCTGCGCTGTCGTATTCCTCAAAAAAGGATTTACGAAGCCCCAGATGTTCTTCAATATCCTTAACGAAAACGCTTCGCTCCTGGTCCTCTCATGCGGCATGACGCTCGTCATGATTACAGGCGGTATCGATATCTCCGTAGGCCAGGTAACATGTCTCGTCTGCATGGCATGCGCAGTACACCTTCAGAAAGTAAATGACGGCCTTGCTCACGGTAATGTTCTCACATCGATCCTTATCGCTCTCGGAATCGGCCTCGCATTCGGTATCGTACAGGGTTTCCTCGTAGCTTACCTCGAGTTCCAGCCCTTCATAGTCACGCTCGCCGGTTTGTTCTTTGCGAAAGGTATGACCACCATAGTCTGCAGCGACCGTGTCCCCGTTACATACGATCCGTTCGTTAAGCTCGCAAGAACAGAAGTCAACATCCCTTTCTTAGGTTCAGTAAACAAAAAAGGAATCTACATTCCTGCATATGTTGAGGTCGGAGTTATCGTTGCGATCATCGTCGTAATCCTCCTCTTCTGCCTCCTCAAGTGGACAAAGCTCGGACGTAATTTCTACGCAGTCGGCGGAAACAACCAGAGCGCTAACATGCTCGGTATCAACGTTAAGCTCACAAAGTTCCTGGCTCACGTTCTCTGCGGCCTCTGCGCAGGAATCGGCGGCTACCTCTTCTTCCTCCACGCATGCTCAGGTTCTCCTCTGCACGCACAGGGCGCCGAGATGAACGCAATCGCTTCATCAATTATCGGCGGTACATTGCTCTCAGGCGGTGTCGGAAATATCGTTGGTACGCTTTTCGGAGTTCTCTCACTCTCAACAATCAAGAATATCGTTACCTCTTTGGGTCTTGAAGATGCATGGTGGACAAACATCACCGTAGGCTTAATGCTCTGTATCTTCCTCCTCGTTCAGAGTGTTATACTTGCACGTAAGAACAAAAACAAGAAGTAATTCTTTAAGGAGGCTCCAAAGTGGATTTTAAAACTACAGCACTGGGAATCGAACTCGGTTCTACACGTATCAAAGCAGTACTTATCGACAAGGATCATCTGCCTATCGCATCAGGCGATTTCGAATGGGAAAACCAATTCGTAGACGGCATCTGGACTTATTCTTCAGACATGATCCATAAGGGCATCCAGGCCTGCTATGCCGCACTCAAAGCAGACGTTCAGGCTAAGTTTGGAGTAACTCTTACTGAAGTCGGCGGCATCGGTATCTCTGCAATGATGCATGGCTACCTTCCTTTCGACAAGGACGGAAAGCAGCTCGCAGAATTCCGCACATGGAGAAACACGATCACAGGCGAAGCAGCTGAAAAGCTCACATCTGTTTTGGGCTTCAACATCCCCCAGCGCTGGAGCATCGCACACTACTATCAGGCAATCCTTAACAACGAATCACACGTTGGAGATATCGATTACTTAACAACACTCGCAGGTTACATTCACTGGAGACTCACAGGCCTCAAGGTCATGGGTGTCGGCGAAGCATCCGGCATGTTCCCTATCGATTCATCCACTAACGATTACAACAAGGATATGGTCTCTAAGTTCAATGAGCTTACAGGCGGCGATCTCCTCTCCATCCTTCCTAAGGTATTGGTTGCAGGCGAAGATGCAGGCACCCTCACAGAAGACGGCGCGAAGTTCCTTGATCCTGCAGGCGACCTTAAGGCAGGCATCCCGATAGCACCTTGTGAAGGCGACGCAGGCACAGGCATGGTCGCTACAAATTCCGTACGCGTTTACACAGGTAACGTCAGCGCCGGAACTTCCGACTTCGCAATGGTCGTAGTTGATCACGATCTCGGCGTTCACCGTGAGATCGATATGGTCACAACACCTGCAGGCGCACCTGTCGCAATGGTCCACTGCAACAACTGCACATCTGACATCAATGCGTGGGTCAGCCTTTTCGATCAGTTCGCATCATTATTCGGCGTTGAGATCTCGAAAAATGATCTCTATACAAAGCTCTTCCAGGTTGCGATGAAGGGCGATCCTGACTGCGGCGGGCTCCTGTCTTACAACTACTTCTCAGGCGAAGGCGTAACGGATCTGGACGAAGGCCGTCCGCTTTTCGCAAGAACACCCAACTGCAATTTCACTCTCGCAAACTTCATGAGAACACACCTTCTCTCCGCTCTTGCTACGCTCAAGATCGGCATGGATATTCTTCAGGATACAGAAAATGTCCGTATTGATAAGCTCTACGGCCACGGCGGTTTCTTCAAGACACCTGAAGTCGGCCAGAAATGCTTAAGCGCTGCAGTTAACGCACCCGTTTCCGTAATGGAGACAGCAGGCGAAGGCGGACCTTACGGCATGGCTCTCCTCGTTGCTTACATGATCAACAAGGAAGATGGCGAAACGCTTCCTGACTACCTCGACAACAAGGTTTTCGCAGGCGCAAAGAGCGTCAGCGTAATGGCAGACGAATCCGATGTTAAGGGCTTTGCTGATTTCCTTGCTAAATACAAGGCAGCTCTTCCTATGGAAAAGATCGCAACGGAGGTAGTCTGAAGATGTTAGAAGAACTTAAAGCAAAAGTTTTGGAGGCAAACCTCCTCCTCCCCAAGCACGGCCTCGTTACCTTCACATGGGGCAACGTATCAGGCATCGACCGTGAATCCGGTCTCGTTGTAATCAAGCCCTCCGGCGTCGAATACGATGTCATGAAGGCAGAAGATATGGTTGTAGTAGATCTGGACGGCAAGGTCGTTGAGGGCAAGTGGAAGCCTTCTTCCGACACACCCACACACGTAGTTCTCTACAAGGCCTTCCCCAACATCGGCGGCGTTGTTCACACCCACTCCCGTTGGGCAGTTACTTTCGCCCAGGCAGGCATGGCAATCCCCGCAATGGGAACCACCCAGGGCGATTACTTCTACGGTGACATCCCCTGCACACGCCCCATGACAGATGAAGAGATCAAGGGCGAGTACGAAAAGGAAACCGGCAACGTAATCGTCGAAACATTCAAGGACAAAGACCCGGACGCTATCCCCGCCGTAAACGTTTTCTCACACGGACCGTTCACATGGGGAACAGATCCTTTCAACGCAGTACATAATGCAGTCGTAATGGAAGAAGTCGCATTCATGGATTATCACGCAATGACGCTTAATCCTTCAGCAGGAAGAATGCAGCAGACATTATTGGACAAGCATTATCTGCGCAAGCACGGTGCCAACGCCTACTACGGCCAGGGCTGACAGGCACACCCCTAACTTATGTAAACGATTTCGTATTGTTTGCTTCTTGTTCGAGTAAGAATCCGTTGTACTTAAGTGCAGCGGGTTCTTACTTTGTGGGGGAAAACACTTATTCGTTATTGAATTTTCCTATGTGCATATTTTGTAGACGAAAAATGGAAACACCCTCTCGCAGGGGGCTAGCGCTGGCGCAAAATACGTTACTCCAATACCGCTCATCTCCCGCCCTCTCCCAAAAATCCCTCACTTTTCTAATGCGCGTGAAATAGATTAATGTATACTAAAAAATGCAAAAATCTTGGGGGATATATTTATGGGTACCACGACTGAGAACATTGTTCATGAAGTGAAAAAGGTGATCTGCGGCAAGGATTACATTATTGCGCAGACGCTGACGGCGATCCTGGCAGGCGGTCACATACTTATGGAGGACGTGCCGGGTGTCGGAAAGACGACTATGGCGGTCGCATTCTCGAAAACGATGGGACTGAACTTCGGAAGAGTCCAGTTTACACCTGACGTACTGCCGTCGGATATCACGGGTTTTTCGCTTTATGATAAGGCTTCAAATACAATGAAATACCAGCCGGGTGCGATCTTTCACAATCTCTTTCTGGCAGATGAGTTAAACCGTGCTTCGACACGTACGCAGTCCGCGCTCCTTGAAGCGATGGAAGAGGGCAATGTAACTGTTGACGGTAATACTTATATCCTTCCCAAGCCGTTTACCGTAATTGCCACACAGAATCCGACGGGTGCATCGGGAACATCACTTCTTCCTGACTCGCAGATCGACAGATTCATGATCAGAGTATCGATCGGTTATCCTTCCCCCAAGGATGAGAAAGCCATGATCGACAGCCGTAAGAACGGTATTAATCCTATGGACAGCGTGCAGACCGTGTGCGACGTAAACACGATCGTGCATATGCAGGCTGAAGTAAATAACATCTTTGTGCATGAGAACTGCACCGACTATATTGTCAACTTGATCAACAAGACGAGGGGACATAAGAATCTGGTGCGCGGAGGAAGTCCGCGCGCAACGCTGGCGCTTACTTCGATGGCGAAGGCTTGCGCTTATTTAAATGGAAGAAATTACGTTGTGCCGATGGATGTCCAGAAGGTCTTCCTGCCGGTAATTGCCCACAGGCTGATGCTCACACCTGAAGCTGAGATCAACAACATCAGGGCTACCGACATAGCACAAGAGATCCTTAAGGACACTCTTTCTCCCAAGATCTGATCGGCATATGCTGAAGACCTGGGTCATATATTTTTTAACGCTTATATCAACCTTCATCTTCTTTCTGTTCTATAAGATGTGGGTCTCATGGTATTGTCTCATCGCGCTTTTGCTGGTACCTGTTTTCGCGCTCATCGTGGCAATCGTATCTTCACTGACCCTGAAGGTAAAGACGGAAGCTCCGTGTGCGACTATCAAGGGCAAGCCGGCTTACATAAAGCTGTCGGTCGAAGGCATCGCATCTGTATTCTCATTCTACAAACTCAAGATGACGATAACAGACCACATGTCCGGCAAGAAGAAAAAGGAAGCGATCACCATTTACGATAACGGCGTGACAAGTCTGCCTCTTGAAACGGATCACTGCGGAGCGTATTCGTATAAGCTCGGAAAGCTCAAAGTTTATGACATCCTGGGCTTTTTCCATTTCAGCACGAATCTTAATAAAGACATCGAGCTTCTCGTTAAGCCGGCGCCGGCGATGCCGGGATATATGCCTGACATGTACGGCTTTAAGGCAAAGAATCTGAGAAAATCCAAAAAGCCGCATTCTGAGATCTACGACATCAGGGATTACCAGCTCGGTGATTCAGTCAAGACGATACACTGGAAGATGTCTGCCAAGAAGGAGAAGCTCCTCGTAAAAGAGCCGCTCGAAGAATACGGCGGTTATTCGCGCGTCATTCTTCAGATGACGGATAACAGGGACGAACTTGATCTCCACTTAGGGCAGATCCTCTTCACTTCAAGATTCTTCCTGGATCACGAAGTGTCACACATCATAAGGGTCATTCCGCCTGACAGCAGAGAAGTCGCATTTAATATCGAGTCGAACCTCGATCTCGAAAAAGCTATTGCGGTCATTTTGCATATGAAGATTCCTGATGAAGCATCGGAAAAGGGATCAAAGACTGAAGAATCTCCGGAAAAAGAGGTTCTTGAGGAGGTCTCGGATGCGGACTAATGAATACAAGATCGTAAAGGATAACCAGTATCCCAACGCCATTCATGCAGTGATGGCCGTGGTCATTTCTATGCTCCTGACCATCGGTTTTACCATGATGTTCGGTACTGCTTTTGATTTTGATTTCAGCGTCTGGGGAGCATTCTTCTTTTCGCTCATCGCATCAGCGGCATTTACAGGGATCCATTTTGTAAATAAAAAGTGGCTCTCGGCCATAGCCTTGATTGCTGTGCCCATCAGCGTTGCCGGCATGGTCCTCATAAATCTCTTCAATCTCAAGGATAGTCTTATCGCGATGATAGACTACCTTCAAAATTACCTCTATTTCCTGAATGTCCTGCCCAACCTTTCGGGTGAGAGCACGCTTAAACTTGGCGGCGCTTTGATCTTCCTCAACGCATATAATTCAGTAGCGATATGCTTTACAACATTCTTCCTTATCAGACGTAAATGCATACCTTTATCATTGCTGTTCTATGCGCCGGTCTTTGTAATGGCAGTATTCAATACGACCATGCTCCCTGATGCGGCGCCCAGCATAATTACCGCAACGGGAATCATCCTTCTGATACTTGCACATGCGGTAAGGAACAAGGACATTAATTATTCGGGAAAACTCCTGGCGGTACTGATCGTTCCGGTGCTTATATTTTCGATACTTCTTGGGATCATTTTCCCGGCAAAGAACTATGACAAGTATGAGCTCGCAACCAACTTGCTCAACGATATAAAGGATACGGCTTCAGAATGGTCAGGTTCATTAAGCGAAATCTTCGATACGATCATCTATGGCGTAGACGATCCCACGCTGTCGAAAGAAACGAGCGCGCTTTTCTCGCTGTTCCCGTCATCCACGAATCTTAATCACGTAGGTCCTTTCAATCCGAGCGAAGAAGCGATCCTTAAGGTCGAAAAGACCCGCAATACGGATTATCAGGGCCCTTATGACACCAATCAGGCTACCGCGCTTTATCTCAAGGTCGAATCGATGGATGAGTATAAAGACAATAATCTCAGCAGCACCAAGATAAAGCAGAAAGTATTCAAGGATGACTTTGATCCTGAGCCGAAGGAGGCTCCGTTCAAGGTTAAGATCAAACCCGTGGTCGAAAAATGGGTGGACGTCGTACCTTATTACACTGACTTCTATGTCGCCGGAAACAACAGATACGAGACGGTAAACCCCTATAACAACACCAATGAAGATCACACCAATTACGCATATTCACCATATCCTGTGAAGGTAGGCGATGTCTATACGGACGAATATATTGAGGATTACGTCTACGGCACCAATCTCAAAGTGCCCAAGTCAACTGAGATGGCGATCATCAGCAGCGGTGCTCTGCCCGACTGGTATCTGGATGTTTATCACGGCTATGTCTCGATGTCGGATGCCGAGAAAGTAAGGCGCGTCACATCTTATGTAAGCACCCTCCACCCCTACAGCAGGGATTCGGCTTATCCTCCGAAGAATGTTGATTTCGTCGCATGGTTCATCAGTGATGCGGAAACGGGAATCTGCGTTCACTATGCGGTCACAACAGTTATCCTCTTAAGACTTATCGGCATTCCCGCAAGATATGTCCGCGGCTACGCAGATTCAATGTCACACATAAATACCGAGAATTATGTTTATGCGAGCTCGGCACATGCCTGGTTCGAATTCTTCGTTCCCGGATACGGCTGGATCATGGGCGATTCGACACCCGGCTGCGCTGCCGATGCATCTGATTTCGACATCAATGCCGTATCCAGAGCATATCCCGAGATCGAACAGGCAAGCTTTGCGAGAGGCTATACATCGATCTTCAACCCTGATTACACCAGCGAATCAACAACAGAATCGACTGAAGCAACAACGACAACATCGGAGTCAGAATCTGAAACTAATGAAGATGTTACACCGACACCTGCCGAGACTGCTCCGGATGATCCCACACCGTCTCCGGTGCCTGATGAGACCTCTTCTTCCGTCGATGTTTTCAACGTAGGAACCGGAACCGGCGACCCGGAAAATCCTGATGAAGACCTTGATATCGATCTCGATAAGATCCCGCGTGCAGGTTCGGCTTTCAGGTTCGACAATGTGCCGTTCAAGATCGTTTATGAAAACAAGGAAGGTCTTGTCGTAGAGATCGAAGCCAGCAAGGTGCTCGATACAATTAACAATATAGTTCTCACGATCTCCATCATCGCACTCGTGATCGATCTTTGCATCATCGGCTGGTATGTATACTGGCGCCGCCATTTCTCGAAAAAAGACACGAACGCAAAGGCTATCGCTTACTACCACTATTTCGAGTTTATGGGCCGTCTGTTTAAATATGCCCTGCCCAGAAGGGCGCGTCAGATAGCGGAGAAAGCTGCATTTGCCCAAGGAAAAATAACGCCCCGTGAAGTAGGGGCGCTGGTTGAATCCTGCTCTAAAGATATGAAAGAAATTGCAAAAGGCTTCAACAAATATAAGCGGTTCTTATTTAATATCCTGCTTATAAAGGTCACAAATAAGTAACTGTCTCTGTCAGAGGCTTTCTGCTTCCGTGGTTACCCAAAGGGCCCGTGCCTTTTGATGCATAGCCGAGATCCAGGATCATGAGGACCTCTTCGTTTTCGGGCAGGCCGAATAATTCTTTTGTCTTAGCGAGATCAATGCAGTTGAGCCAGCATGAATCCACTTCTTCGTTTGCTGCTGCGAGCATAAGATGTGTCGCGACTATAGTTGCATCCTCAACGCCTGACTCTCTCTGGGAACCGGGATATGTGTAGACATTATTCTTATCGAAAGCGACTATAAGGCATGTGCCGGCATTATATCTGCACGGCGTTACCATATCGACCTTCTCCAGATCCTCATCGGACTGGAGAACATAGATGTGCTGTTCCTGAAGGTTCTTTGCGGTAGGAGCGAGCCTTCCTGCTTCCAAGATCCTGTCTAATATTGCGGGTTCGACCTTGCGGCCGTCAAAACTTTTGCATGAATAACGGTTTTCGACTACTTTTCTGAAATCCATATGAAGCCTCCTTAAGGCTTATTCGCAGGTGTAACCGGGCTTTTTGTAAAGGTTCTCCAGAGGGAGAATCTCCTTATCCCATACCTGGTCTTTCCAGTCGTCCTGAGCGATCTCTTTTATGTCTACGGATACGCTGGATTCGTTGCAGCCCATCGTTTCCGCTATGGCTTTTGTAACCTCTTCAGCACACTTTGTCTTCTGTTCTTCAGTTCTTCCGGGGAAGCATTTGATTACTACATGCGGCATAACCGTTCTCCTCCTAATTTCCCTTTATGCTGACTATTATATCATTTAAAAACATAGTAATGTGGTCGGTTTATGCCTGCAACTTTTTTATTTGTTTGTCTGTATATATGGCATAGAAGTTCAAAGGAGGAACTTATTATGAACAAGGGGATAAAGATAATTTTGTGCGCAACAACGACTTTTGCGCTTATTGCAGGCTTTGTCACAGGCTGTAAAGTTACAAACGGGGAAAGGGCCTCATCAGGAGATGTAGCGGAAGAGACTTCCGCCGCAGATGATAACAGCATCACGGTACCTGTCGAGACAACCGGAGAAACATCGGAACCAAAGCCCGGTGACTACAGATCCGTAAAGGAATACTATAACGGCGAAGTGCCTGATAAAGGAGTCTTAGGAGAATATGAGTTTGAGTTATCAGATCAATACTCATCTCCTCTTATGATCAAGGAACGCGGATATTATGTTGATACCTTGGACGAGCCTGACGCGCCTTATTTCATTATTATCTGCGCAGGCGAAAAGAATACCGGCGGTTACGGTATAAAGATCATCGATATCGGTCTCCAGGATGGCGAGCTTTGGATCACTGTCGAAGAGACTTCACCTGCTCCGGGCGATATAGTCACCCAGGCATTCACATATCCTTGCTGCGTGCTCAAGCTCAATAAGATGCCGCCTAAGTTCCATGTCATTGATAACTCCGGAAAAGTTTTATCCGATGTTAACTCTGACGGAACTGTCATCAGTAACGGCAATATTGATGTGGATCCCAGAACGCTCGAGAAGGACTATAAGCTTCCCGACGGCTGGATCGCTTCATTGAGAGATGGCGCAGGCGAGATCATGTATGAGACATTTATCTACAAGGACGGCACAGGGTATAAATATATAAACATCATTTCCGTTACCGAATCATGGGGCGCTACAAAGTGGAATAACAAGTTCCAATCCGAAGGCACATGCTCTAACAAGGATGAGGTCTTAAAGGCCGCTAAGGACTTCGGTTCGGCAGGATGCATGGTCCTCCCCGATGACCTTATGAAGACCTATTCCGTTGACGATTTCATCAAGATGGATCTGTGATAAAAACTTAATTTGAGAATTGTTCTCAAATCTATTGACAAAGTATCACCTCCTGACTACAATTGAGAACGATTCTCATATTCGCGTTTTCGAACGGGTATAAGAAAGTTCAACAATTAGTCAGGGGGTAAACCGTCTTTGGGCGGTTATTCATTAAAGTGAAAAAGTTTATATCAGCAGTTGTTGCAGGCTTTTTGGCACTCGGTTCTCTTACTGCGTGCAACTCGGCAGGCGCCAAGGGAAATGGCAAGCTCCAGATCGTAACCACGATCTTTCCTGAGTACGACTGGGTAATGAACGTATTGGGCGATAAGGCATCTGATGCAGAAGTTACGATGCTTCTTGATAACGGCGTTGATCTCCACAGTTTCCAGCCTACTGCAGCAGACATCATGAAGATCTCATCCTGTGACCTTTTCATCTATGTCGGCGGCGAGTCTGACGAGTGGGTCGAAGATGCGCTCAAGGAAGCAGTAAATAAGAACATGATCGTAATCGACCTCTTAGACGAGTTAGGCGATGCTGTTAAGGAAGAAGAGCTCGTCGAAGGCATGCAGGGCGAAGACGAAGAAGATCATGACCACGATCACGAGCATGTTGAGGATCACGATCATGAAGATCATGACGAAGATCACGAGCACGAGCATCATCACGAAGAAGGCGAGGTCGAGTACGACGAGCATGTTTGGCTCTCTTTAAGAAACGCTCAGGTTCTCGTAAAGAGCATTTCTGATGCTCTCCAGAAGATCGATTCCGCTAATGCTGATACATATAAGAAGAATGCAGATTCCTACATCGAATCACTGAAAGCTTTGGACGCAGATTATAAGGCAGTTGTTGATGCCGCAAGCACAAAGACTATCCTTTTCGGCGACCGCTTCCCTTTCAGATACATGGTTGACGATTACGACCTCACTTACTATGCGGCTTTCGTAGGATGCTCTGCTGAATCAGAAGCAAGCTTTGAGACGATAACATTCCTCTCAAAGAAGGTCGATGAATTATCCCTCCCCGTCGTTCTTACGATCGAAGGAAAGGATAAGAGGATCGCAGAAACGATCATTGAGAATACCGCTTCCAAAACTCAGAAGGTGCTGACTCTTGATTCAATGCAGTCAGTCTCGTCAAGCGACGTTAGGAACGGAACGACTTACATTTCTATAATGGAATCTAACCTCTCCGTCCTTAAGGAAGCTTTAAAATAAACCATATTAATACCCTTTCAGAGGCACAATGAACATCTGCAAGCTGTATAATCTCTTGCAGATGTTCGTCATTTACAGAGGTATTTATGAAAAGATTTACAAGCCTGATCCTATGCCTTTTCTTATTCACTCTTCTTTCCGGCTGCAGCGAAAACAGCGACGACCCGAAGACCAGGATAATCGCGCAGACTACAGGCGTTAGAGATGTAATAAAATCACAGATGGCCATAGAAGACGGAACAGAGGAAACATCTTCAGAAACTTCCCTGCCGACTCCCACACCTGATCCCTTAACGGACGAGACCGCAGAATCTTTAGGTGCTAACGGTGTCGATTACGATCTGACAATATTGGGTTCAGACATGGTCTATGCTGAGATCTATAACATGATGATATTCCCCAAAACATATATCGGGAGATCTGTCAGGGTTAAAGGCATATTCACTGTCTATTACGACGAGGCAAATGACAAATACCACTTCGCATGCTTCGTTTCGGATGCCGCAGCATGCTGCCAGCAGGGCATAGAATTCATTTTAGACGGCAACAAGGCATATCCTGCAGATTACCCTGCTGAAGGCGCTGAGATCTGCGTAGAGGGCGTTTTCGGGACATACGAAGAAGACGGAGCAGAATACTGGGCTCTGACAAATGCCAAGTTAAGTTAGATCAGGTATCTCTTATAAGGAGCGCAAAACGGTAAGTTCCGTCAGGATATTCGAGAACATAGTAATAAACGAATGCATTAGTTAACATGCCGCCGTCATCCTTATTGATCTCATCCTTGTCTAAAAGCGGCAGGCCGGTCGTGATCTCATATCTTGAAACGTCCTTGCCCTTGAGGTCTTTAGTCGTCTCATAAGCGCCGTCAGAAAGAGCTTGTGCGATACCGTTTTCGCAGCCTTCAGGAAGTTTTTCGTACATCTCATCCGTGCCGGAAAAACTATATGTCTCGACCATATAATCGAAATCCCTTATGCCCCTTATCGCAAACCTCTCGAAGTCATCAGAAAGCTCAGGCATGAGCGCGGTATTGGCATAGAACTTTCTTCTGTCATCCGGGATCGGATCGTGGACTTCCCACTTGTCGCTATCCAGGTAATTCCTGACCGTTACGAAAATATACCCGCCTGCCAAAAGGAAAATCGCAGCAAAAATGATCAAACCGATCCAAAAGCCCTTTTTCATTATTAAATCTCCTGAAGAAAAAATATTTATACGGTCCTGAAATCCAGAAGCCAGGCGAAGCAGTACAGGATAAACGAGAAGATCGCGACCGCATATACGGTGATTTTCGTAATGAGCGCCAGAAGATGCGGAGCTCTGCCTGTTGATTTGCCGGAATAATACGCTCCCGCAATGATCGTCGGAACGATATATCTGTATGACATGGTGCATATATACGGATAGTCAAAACAGAAATAAACATAAGAAGCCAACTGGGATATAAGAAGTATCGTAAATACAATATTCAATGTGCTCCGTTCTTTTATCCATGAGACGATGAAATTGATGAGAATGGTAATCGTAAAGACAGTAAAAGCAAACAGCAAGAGATACCCGACTAAAGCAAGCGGCAGGTAATCGCGGTAGTATTCATCATCGAAACAAGCCGAATTAAGAGTCTCTGTTATTATGTTGTAGTCAACACCGTCTCCAAAATCAAAAAACCTTTTCCAGAAAGGCATAGGCTCGATCAAAAACCAGGGATTGGTCACTACATCGGGTCTTACTACATAAGTGATCGGGATCTTCCAAAGGATATAGTTTCTTACCTGATACCAAAGGCCCAAAGGAGCACAGACCGCTAGAAAGGCCACGTATTCAAAGAACATTTTGAGCTTTGTTTTCGATTCGAAAAATGCCTTCAGCATAACGAAAGCTATCGGTACCGCGATAAGTCCTGCAGACAGCTTTGCCATCATGCCAAGACCAATGCAGAGGCTCAGTCCCATGAGTTTTAAGAATGACTTCTTCTCATCGTTGTACCAGATGAGCGCAAGATAAAGAGCAGCGACCATAAACAAGACTGCAAGCGGATCGTTATTGAGCGCACCTGAGAAATAAATGAACTGCGGAAGAAATGAGAATGTCAGATAAGCTAAAGTCTTTCCCTTTTCGGTTAAGTCCCAGAGTTCCGTAAGCTTCTTTAATACAGCAAGGGTTGCGAGAGAATAGAACAGCGAAAGGCATTGAAGCGCATCCCAGTTGTGCGCATACGCCGGCGCGACTTTTCTATAGATGCCGAAAAATACCGCGCTGAAGATATGCGTGAGTGGCGGCTGATAGAATTGGTCATGAAGTCTTATATCTTCATTAAGAAGCTTATGATTGTTCAAAAGATATTCAATATATTCGCTGTGATAGAACAATCCGTAATCGGTATCAAAAGATTGAACGTCGTGCTGCCTCTGCTCGGCACCCGTATAAAGCACATAAAGGGTCCTGACAAAGACCGCCAGAATCGTTACAACAGCCATGATCCTGGCCTGCTTTCCGACGCCTTCATTTTTCAAAATGAGATATGAAAAACCTGCAAAACCGATAATCAGGATTACGATCGTCACAGGGTTCATCAGCGCAAAACTGCAGCCAGAAACTATGAGCACAAACAAAGACCATACAGCGCAGGCGGCTATATCGATCCAAAGCTTTCCTTTTGTGTTGATCTTCATTCCCATCAATAGAAAGAATAAAACAGTATCAATGTGAATGCAAATCTGTCTGTCTTTCTAGTGCTTACATCTCGTTGGCATACTTGGAGGTACGGTCGTTCAGGATCTTTATGACATCGTCGATCGAACGGTCGCCTGCGTAGTACGGAGCGATCTCCTCCGTAAGGAATGTGGTGATCACTGGATCGTCGTAATAGTATCTCGACAGTGACGAGAGGCTTGCCATGAAGTTTTCTTCCAGTTTTTTGGTAGTCCTCTTATAGCCGTAGATCCTTGCATCTTTTTCGAGACCTGTCATGTAAGAAGCCAAAGCCTCAAACATATCCTGGGCACGGTTGTTTTGCTCCGTGATGATCGACATGTTCCTGGCCATTATCTCCTTGTTGGTGACGATGTTTTGGAATTCTCTTGCCGAATCGGAATAACCTGCACCGGAAAAGAGGAAATTTAAGAACTTCTTTGCGCCTTCTTTCCTTGCGGAAGACGAAGTAACCGATATTGTCTCAGAGGCTCTGAATCTCGGTCCGGAAGCATCGACTGAAGGTGTTCCGAGTATCGTATATTCGCCTTCGGTCGTCTTGCACGCGCGGATGAAAGCGACATAACTGTCGATCTTGTCATATCTGCATCCGGTGCGGACACGCTTCTCTTCTTCTGCCCAGACATAATCCTCAGGCTTTGTGAATCCGTCCTCAGCAAAGTTATCCTTTGCATATTCGGCAGCCGCTCTGAACTGGTCAGTGCCGAAGTCGACCTTGCCGCCTTCAACGGCAGACTTGATATCGATGCAGGAAAGGACAAAATCCTTTTTGTAGTAGCTTTTCGACATCGGGTAATCGTAAGGCGAGAAGCCCTCGAGCTTGTCCTTGATCAGCTTATCGAAGTCTTCGAAAGTGATGCCGACATCGCCGGCCTTCACAAGGCTCTTATCCGTTACAAGACCCTCGATCTCTATGGTTACGGGCAGGAAATACTGCTTTCCTCCGAACCTGGAAGATTCGATCATGTTGGAGAACTGCTTGTCCATTACGGACTGGTCAAGATATCCTGTGAGGTCCTCGAAAATATCATCCCTCATCGCATAATACTTCTGGATTCCGACCGCAAGGTCCGGCGCTTCAGAACCCTTAAGCTCCTGGATCATCGTGTAGAGCTTCTCGTCGGAAACGTTCAACATGCTCATGTCTCTTCCGACCTTGATGCCCGTCTTATATTTGCTCCAGACTCTTATCAGATACTCGTTGTCCGACTTGTTGAATTCATAGATCGCATTCGAAAGATATTCGGACATTCCCTTATCGATCGGAGCCGCGATCTCTATTACTTTCTTGCCTGCATGAGGATTCTTGTCCGCCTTGGTAAGGATAGTGACCGTCTCGTCCATCCCTGAGAAGAACATTGAATAATCTGACTCTTTGCTTGACACAAAAACAGCTCTCTCGCTGTCGCATGAAATCAGCTTGGTCTGTATCATCAGATCTGAGAAATAAGGCGTATACCAGTTATTGTCGATGACTGTCTTTACTTCCTGGGACTGCATGTCAAATGTCGTAATATTGCCGAGCATATCTATCTTGCACAGCTCGCCTGAAGTTACTGCGCTGAAGTCGGCAAGGTTCACTTCCTCACCATTCTGCACGGTGTATTTCTCGTACTTTATACGCTTGCCGGTCTCAGGATCGAACTCTATTACCACAGCACCGTCGCTCCTCGTATAACCGACGGCAAGTACAGTCTTATTTCTTGAATCGTAAGAGAATCCGTCGATCACATACACGGACGGAATACCCGTGAAATCCAGGTCTGCCTTATATTCCGAGCCTTTGAATACGAATGCATGGGCACCCATCTCCGTTGCATCCATACCTGCGTAGATCACGGGAATATAATAGTCACCGGCCACATATACATCTGATACGCCATACGTATCCATGCCGTCTCCCGACAGTTCCAATGCCTTGCCCTTCTCTTTTTCGAGAAATCTGGGAGAACCGCTCTTGCCGCTTTCAATATCGATATCGATGATCGCTGTCACAAAACCACCGGAAGCAAAAGCCGTGATAACGGCCTCAAGAGTCTTCCCATTCTCATCAGGCTTAGCGGAAATGATCCTGTCTATGGAATAGTTCTTCGGATCCGTAACCTTCAAAGAACTCAGCTGATTGCCCTTATCGTCGTAGGTGGTGAGCATCGTTCTTCTGTAATTATCGTAATCGGCAAGATTCGTAAGGCTGTACAGATGGTAGAGCTTTCCGTTGCTGTAGCTTACGATGCTGCTGTCGAGCATCTCGGTGGGCTGCTGATCTGTCTTGAGTTCAAGCCTTGTCGATTCATACCACGGGTCTTTCCCGCTAACTGTCTTGTCGCTGCCCTGCTTTGAACATGACATCAGGAGCGGTGCGAGCAGACTGACAGCCAAAAGTGAAGATACTATTTTTCTTTTCCACATAGATTATCCCTCTTTACTACTAAATATGATCCTTAAGATCCCCTGACTATACTGTAAAAGAATTTTGCTTTTTTGGAATAGAAAACGCGAAAAAGACACGGAAAATATGCCGAATTGATGCCGTAAGACACAGAGAAGAGCAAAGAAAAGAGGGTGCCATGACCGGCACCCTCATTCCTTTTGTCTTTATTAATAACTGGTATTAATCAACTACTTCGATCTTTACGTTATCGAGATAGAAAGGATTCATGTCGACACTCTCGAAATAGATCGTGAGGCTCGGTGTGCCTTCTTCGATCGTGTACTGGCCTTCACCCAATACCCACTCGTCTGAACCTGTCTGAACCTCGGCGATCGTAGGCCATGTGCCGTCGATGTCTGCTGTGCACTTACATGTAGGTGCCTTGGACTTGATGGCAAATGTTACCTTGATCGTGTGGCCGACATAGTTGGTTACGTCGATGGAATATCCGTCGTACTCAGCGTAGCCTTCGGAGTTTTCGAGACAGTAGTCACTCTCGTAGCCGCCCTTGACGATCTTCTGGACGGAGCTGTATCTCGGGCCGCCGATCTTCTTCTGGTCTTCGTAGTCCTCAACGAAAGGTGTTGAGTCTGTCTTAGGCTCCTGGTAGTCAGCGGGCTTAGTTACTTCGCCGCCGTTAAGAGCGCACATAACGCCTTCGTAAGCGGGCTTGGGTGAGAGGTTTCCGTAGAAGAGCAACGGCTTTGTGGAAGACTTCCAGCTCATGTCGTCTGTAAGACCCCATACCGTTACGCACTCGATCGGAACGCCTGCCTTGTCAGCAGCGATGACTGCTTCGAAGAACTTCTTCATGTAAACACCCTGGTCGTACATAGGGTTAAGTGACTTAGGTGCTGTGACGTCGAGCTCTGTGATGTGGATTACGACGCCAAGCTCGTCTGCATATCTCTTTGCTGCAGCAATGTAGTTATCGACATTGAGGCCTGAGCTGATGTGGCTCTGCATGCCCATACCGTCGATGTTGCCTGCTGCTGCGACAGGCTTAAGCATTGTAAGGATGTCTTCCTGCTTTGATGTCTGATACTCGTTGTAGTCGTTGTAGAAGAGCTGGACATTGGAAGGTGCGTGCTTTCTTGCGAACTCGAAAGCCTTCTCTACATAATCGTCTCCTATTACCTGCTTCCAGTAGCAGTCTCTCATTCCCCCATCATCTGCGGCAGCTTCGTTTACTACGTCCCAAGCGTAGATAACGCCGGGGTAGTTCTTTTCGCACCAGTTGGTTACCTGGTCGATATAGCTCTCCATTCTCTTGAGCATGAGTTCTCTGCTCGCGAGCTGTCCGTTTACATCGTAGTTCTCATAGAAGAACCATGAAGGTGTCTGTGAATACCAAACGAGAGTGTGGCCTCTCATAGGGATGTTATTCTTCTTGCAGTAGTCAAGGATAGGCTTAGCTGCATCGAAATGGATAGCAGGTGCCTCGTTGTACTTTGCGGGATCAGCCTTGCACTTTGCTGCATCAAGAACGGAATCAGGCTTGAGCTCGTTTTCAGGTGTTACTGAGTTGAACTGTGTCTTGAGGAGCTTTCTGAAAGAATCGTTCTTGTTCGTCATAACTGTTGCAGGAGATGCAACACCGAACTTGAAATAATCAGCATATGCAGCAGCGAGTGATGCTGTCTTTGAAGGATCTTCCAATGACTCGACAGGTGTGCCTGTCAGGTTATTGAATTCGCCTTCGATGCTGACTTCCATCTCGGAAACCGTGATGTCTCTGACATCGCTTGCTTCGAGATATACCATTGCGTTCTGGGCATTGTCAGGGATCTGGATAGTGCCTGTGATCTCGGTGATGCCGGCTTCGTCAGCCTGGCCTGCTGCGATGTTTACATAGGAAACGTTTCCGTAGAACTCATACTTCAATGAGAGAGTCATGGAATCGTTTGCGGAAGAAGCCTTAACATAGGCCTTTACCGTGTTGCCTCTGTAGTTCTCACAAGGAATTGCAATACCCGTATTGCTTGCTGTACGGTCTGTAATTACAGCTGTACCGTCCTTGAGAGTAACTTTGCAGTCGCCGTACTTGATCCAGTTACCCTTCTTTTCCTTCTGTGTGAAGTCCGCCTTGATGGTTGTCGGAACTTCGACCGGACCGTTGGATCCGTTAGGAAGTGAGTTACATCCGCTCAAGAGGCACATGCCTGCCAGAGCAGCTGCAACGAGTTTGATAAATCCTTTTTTCATATTACCTCCACGAAAAAAGCCTTCATATTGTTTGTTGTTCGTACTGATAATTCTACCGCAAGAATGGTTGAATAAACAAGCATTCGGATTTGGCGGGAGCCCTAAAAATATGCGGTAAATTCTGTTATTTTGACATTTGTATTATACATTTCTTGCTATTTGAACAATTCATTCGCAATTTATGTAATCTTTCTTTTTGGTGATTCTTACGAACATTTGCCCGAAAATTTGATTATCAAAATAAAAACTATTCTGATATATTTACCTTATTAGGTAGGGTTAAAAATGAAATATTTACTTTGGTTGGTCGTTATTCTCGTAGCGCTTTTTTTGTCGTACTGGGCATTCCTTTTCATATGCTCATGCTTCGTAAATACGAAGAAGCTTTACGATAAACACAGCCGCTTTTACAGGTGGCTCCTCGTCAGTTCGACATGGCACCTGATCTTTGTAGGCAGAGTCCGTTTTCACACCAAAGGCATGGAAAAGATCCCTCTGAACCGCAGATTTCTTCTCGTTTGCAACCACCGCTCAAAGTTAGATCCGATCACATCATGGTATCTGCTTAAGGATTTCGATCTCGCATTCATCTCGAAAGAAGAGAACTTTAAGGTTCCCTGCTGGGGCAGGATCATAAGGCGCTGCTGCTTTCTGCCCATCGACCGCGAGAATCCCAGAAACGCAATGAAGACGATCGACATGGCAGCCAAGCTCATAAAGGACGACCAGGTATCGATCGCTGTTTACCCTGAAGGCACGAGAAATTTCGGCGAAGGTCTTCTCCCGTTCCACAACGGGATCTTCAAGATCGCACAGAAAGCAAACGTCCCCGTCGTCATCTGCGGCATGTGGGGAGCTCATGAGATGCCTAAGAATTTCCCGCTTCACGGGACCGATATATATTTCGAAGTTCTGGACGTTCTTACAGAGGAACAGGTCAGGACGACCCGCTGCAACGATATAGGAGATTACGCAAGAAATCTGATGTTGTCATTTGTTGAAAAGAATCAGGAGGAAGAACAGAATGTCAACTTACGTACTGTTTAACATGGCTTCCGGCAACGGAACAGGTAAGGAAAAAGCTGATGATCTCAAGACTTTCCTTCGCGGCAAGAAGGCCGTGTACAAAGACGTTACCAAGATATCTGACTGGGAGAGCTTTTTCGCTGAATTAAACTACAGGGAAGACGAAGTCATCCTGTGCGGCGGCGACGGTACGTTAAATCACTTCATCAACGACACTGACGGCTTAAAATACAGCATCCCCCTCTATTACTATCCGACAGGAAGCGGCAATGACTTCTGGAACGATATCGGCAAGAAGCCCGGCGATAATCCGGTCAGGATCGAGCAGTACCTGAAGGACCTTCCTTTTGTTGAAGTTAATGGCATGAAGAAACGCTTCATAAACGGCATCGGCTACGGCATCGACGGTTACTGCTGTGAAGTCGGCGACCAGCAGAGAGCTGCCGGAAACAAGAAGATCGACTACGCCGGCATCGCCATCAAGGGCCTGCTTTTCCACTATAAGCCCACAAACGCAGAGATCGAAGTCGACGGACAGCATTACTCCTACAAGAAGGTATGGCTCGCTCCTTCGATGAACGGCCGTTATTACGGCGGCGGTATGATCGCAACACCTGCCCAAGACAGATTAGGCAAGGACAGACTTCTCTCGCTCCTTATCTTCCACGGCAGCGGAAAAATCCCGACACTTGCTATCTTCCCTTCCATCTTCAAGGGCAAGCACGTAGATCACAAAAAGAACGTTGAGGTCAAGACAGGCCACAGGATCAAGGTCACATTCGACAGGCCGGTCGCTCTCCAGATCGACGGCGAGACAGTGCTGAACGTCAAGACGTATACAGCTTATAAGGAATAAGTTTTAATATATGAATAAGGCCCGCCATATCTTGTTCCGGCGGGCTTTATTCATGGTTTCTTTTTGTTTTGTTCAGGGCATTGGCACCGGCAGATCTTATCCTGCGTACTGGTCGATAGCCTGTGCGAGCTGGTCAGCGCATGATGTAGGCTTCATGCCGCAGGTGTTGCCCCTTAAGATATCTGCAACTTCCTTTGCATCCCTGCCTTCGACAAGTTTTCCGATTGCCTTGAGATTGCCATTGCAGCCGCCAATGTACTTAACGTTATAGAGCTTGCCATCCTCAATATCGAAGTCAATCTGGATAGAGCAGACACCCTTGGGGTTGAAAGTTACATGTTCCATATTATTTTTCCTCTTTTAACATTGTTACATGCGTCAGTTACATAGCGTGAAGCTGCATGACGTTGATCAGCAAAAGCCAGCTCATTCCGTAGTAGCAGCCTACGGCAATAAGGTCGTTAACTGTCGTGATCAGGGGGCCTGAAGCTACCGCAGGGTCAATATTGATCTTCTTGAAGAACAGCGGGATCAATGTGCCGATGATGGACGAGAATATCATCGATATGAGCAAAGATACGCCGATGCATCCGCTTACAGCAAATGCAAATACAGGTTCCTTGTGCTTGAGGACCATAAGGTAAACACCGATAAGGATCACCGATGCGATACCTAAAATAAGACCTACTGAAAGACCGACCTTTGATTCCTTGAATACCAGCTTGAACTTCTGCGCTGCAGTCAGGTTCTCGTCGGTCAATACTCTGATCGTGACAGCAAGCGACTGTGTACCGACGTTACCTGCCATGTCGAGGATCAGGGACTGGAATGCCATGATGATCGTAAGCTGTGCGATTACTGCCTCGAAAGCACCTACCAGAGTTGATACGATCATGCCGAGGCACAAGAGGACGAGAAGCCAAGGCATTCTCTTCCTGATACTCTGGCCCAAAGGTTCCTTCAGGTCTTCTTCTGCAATAAGTCCGGCGAACTTAACGTAGTCTTCACCGAGCTCATCATCGACAACTTCTACGATACTCTGCGATGTGATAACGCCTAAGATCTTGTTATCTTCATCAAGTACAGGGATCAAGTCCTCCGAATAGTCCTTGAGCTTCTCGATACACTCATCGATCTGTTCGTTAGCGTAAACGTAAGGGAACGACGTAACTATCAGCGTGTTTAAGTCCGTTGTGCTCCTTGCCGTGATCAAATCCTTTAATGTGAGAGCGCCGTAGAAGAGTCCCTCGTCATCCTGAACGAAGATCGTCGAGATGTTATCGTTCTCTTCAGCCTGGGTTACGAGCTCTGTCATCGCCTGCTTGACCGTAAGGTTCAAGCCGATCGTGATGAAGTTCGCGGTCATCCTTGAACCGATCTCGTCTTCATCGTAGGATGCGATGATGCTGATCTCTTTACGGACTTCAGTATCGAGAGCATCGATAATGAGTCCGCGTCTCTCTTTCTCAAGTTCACGCAATACGTTCGCAGCAGTATCCGTCTCGAGCTCAGCAACTACTGCCGCAGCACGTCTGATGTCCATCTCGTTGAGATAGGCACTTACCTGCTCTTCTTCCAGACACTCGAATGCTTCCGCGAGCAGAGACTTGCCGCAGACTCTGAAGAGCTTTTTTCTCTCCTGGTCGGAAAGCTCCTCTAAGATCTGCGCGATGTCACTCGCGTGATAATCTTCTAACTTGTAATGAATTACCCTTGGGGAATCGTTACCCCTCATCAGCGAGATTATCTCGTCCTGATAATCTCTTCTTATTTCCTTCTCTGCCATTTGTTCCTCCTGAAAAGTAAACAAACGACGGGAACAAAAAACCTCTGCTTTGCTTCGGCAAACAGAGGAGACGATATATCATTTAGTCCTTAAGGTCCGATACGGTCATCGCCTGGCGCTTTAAGGAACAAAGGATATTTCGGCCACGTTTCCCTCGTTTGTCGCAACTGTCACCAGCGTCCACCGTATTCACCTCACTTTTGTCAATGGGATTGGGGTTTTCTCCCCGTTCGAAATTTTAGCACGGTAAAAAGCATTTGTTAACCCTTATTTTCACGCTCTTTTCGAGTTTTTATCATGATCCCCGCAACGGATATTATGAGCACCATGGGGAAGATGGCTCCGATCAGCCCCGGACTTCGAACTTTTCGACACCTTCCTTAAGGATCGTAATGATCGGCAGGTGCTGCGGGCAAACGCCTTCACACTGGCCGCATTCAATACAGTCTGAAGCCTTGCCGTTGCCGTCTCTTGCGATAAGTCCGTTATAGAAGAACTGCGGTCTCATATCGCCCGGGAACTTGCGCTTGGTGTTGATAGCGCTGATAACATCAGGAATGCTGATGCTCATCGGGCATCCGTCAACACAGTATCTGCATGCAGTACAGCCGATCTGCTCAACACGGAACATTACTTCAATAACCTTGTCGATCGCAGCGCGCTCCTCATCTGTGAGCGGCTCGAAATCCTTAAAAGTATTCATGTTGTCTTCCATCTGATCCTGCGTGGTCATGCCGCTTAAGATCGTGGTAACACCGGGAAGACTTCCTACAAAACGGAATGCCCATGAAGCGATGGACTTGTCAGGGCGAACGCTCTTTAAGATCTCAGTGCACTCATCATCGTGGTTTGCGAGCCTGCCGCCTTTGCAGGGTTCCATTACAATGATCGGAATATTTCTCTCTGACAGGATCTTATAAAGCTCGCCTGATTGTACGAGCGGATTGTCCCAGTCAGCATAGTTCAGCTGGATCTGGACGAACTCGATCTCAGGGTGCTTGTCGAGGATCTTTTCGAGCAGTCCGGGTGTGCCGTGGTAAGAAAATCCGAAGTGCTTGATCTTGCCTTCTTCCCTCTTCTGAATACCCCAATTGAAACAATCGTACTTCTCGTATGTATTGTAGTTGTTGCCGTCTTCAATGCTGTGGAGAAGGTAAAAATCGAAATAGTCCACACCGCATCTGTCGAGCTGTTCTTCGAAGATCTTATCCCTGTCTTCAAGAGAATGTATGCTCCACGCCGGAAGCTTTGTTGCGAGTGTGAAAGAATCTCTCGGATGGCGCTTTACGATAGCTTCCTTTACTGTCTTTTCGGAGTTGCCGCCGTGATAAACATATGCGGTATCGAAATAAGTGAATCCGGCATCGAGATACGCGTCTACCATTTTGCAGGCTTTGTCGAGATCAATGACTCCGTCTGTTTCCGGAAGTCTCATAAGACCAAAACCGATCTTCGGCATCTTGCTTACATCAATGCTCATAGCAGCACCTCCTGACTAATAAATTTGTGATTATGCTTGCATTATAAACGAACGGTTTTGGGAGTATTGTCTGATTCGGTTTAAAAATGTAATGTTTCTTGCGGGGTTCTTGGCGTAGAGCAACAGACCGACATATAAAAAAGCGGTTTTCCCGATTTTCGTATGTAGGTGTGGGGGTATATTGACCGGGTATCCTGTGTATTAACGTGTTTTACCACCTGCATTTCATGATTCAAGCGTTGTTTAATGCTCGAAAAGCTCCTTCCGTACTGTTTTCGAGCTGTGAAAAGAGCATCCTTGATTAAAACCTGCATACGAAAATCGCCTTTTTGCTATTTTTATATGTCGGTCTCTCTCAAAAAAGGCGTTTATACCCCATAGGGGTATGTAATTTGATGCAAAATAATAAAGCGTCCGCCCTCTTCTGCAGAGAACGGACGCTTCGGGTTTTATGGCATATGTTCTATTTAAATCAATCCTGGAATAACGGTGTAGAGAGATATCTGTCACCTGTGTCAGGGAGCAATGCTACGATCGTCTTGCCCTTGTTCTCGGGACGCTTAGCGAGCTCGATAGCTGCCCAGAGGGCTGCACCGGATGAGATGCCTACGAGTACGCCTTCGCTCTTGCCTAAGAGCTTGCCTGTGGCAAATGCATCATCGTTAGTAACAGGGATAACTTCATCATATACAGCTGTGTTGAGAACGTCAGGTACGAAGCCTGCGCCGATACCCTGGATCTTGTGCGCACCGGCAGTGCCCTTACTCAGAACGGGAGAATCAGCAGGTTCGACTGCTACGACCTTTACAGATGCCTTCTGTGACTTTAAGAATTCACCTACACCTGTTACTGTTCCGCCTGTGCCTACGCCTGCAACGAAGATATCAACTTCGCCGTCTGTGTCTTCCCAGATTTCAGGACCTGTAGTCTCTTTGTGAGCCTTCGGATTTGCGGGGTTAACGAACTGGCCTGCGATGATGCTGTTAGGGATCTCTTTCTGGAGTTCCTCAGCCTTTGCGATTGCACCCTTCATGCCCTTTGAGCCTTCGGTGAGAACAAGCTCTGCACCGTAAGCCTTGATGAGCTGTCTTCTCTCAACGCTCATCGTCTCAGGCATTGTGATGATAAGTCTGTAGCCCTTAGCTGCCGCTACGGAAGCGAGTCCGATTCCTGTATTACCGCTTGTCGGCTCGATGATTACGCTGCCTTCCTTAAGTCTGCCTGTAGCTTCTGCGTCCTCAATGATCGCCTTTGCGATACGGTCCTTAACGCTTCCTGCAGGATTGAAATATTCAAGTTTTGCAACGACTTTTGCTTCAAGGCCTAAAGCTTTCTCAAGATGTGTGAGTTCGAGCAAAGGTGTCTTGCCGATAAGTTGATCTGCGGATGTATAGATTTTAGTCATGGTGATTCTCCTCCTGTAGCGGATGCTAAATTAGATTATATCAATTTAATTGTGTGGTGTTCAGATGGCAGCGAAGCCCTTTTCGAGGTCTGCGATGATGTCATCGATGTGTTCTGTACCGATAGAGAGACGGATCGTGTTCTGATAGATGCCTACGTCGTTGAGCTCTTCCTCGGAAAGCTGTGAGTGTGTTGTGCTTGCCGGGTGGATAACAAGGCTCTTAACGTCAGCAACGTTAGCAAGGAGTGAGAACAGTTCGAGGTGGTCGATGAAATCGAATGCCTCCTTCTTGCCGCCCTTTACGTTGAATGTGAAGATGGAGCCGCCGCCGTTAGGGAAGTACTTCTGATATACTTCGTGATCCGGATGATCTGCAAGTGAAGGATGGAAGACCTTCTCTACCTTCGGATGATTTGTGAGGAAGTCCAATACCTTCTTTGTATTCTCGATGTGACGCTCAAGTCTCAAGGACAGAGTCTCTGTGCCCTGGAGGAGCAGGAATGCTGCGAAAGGTGAGATGGAAGAACCTGTATCTCTTAAGAGGATAGCTCTGATATAAACTGCGAATGCTGCCTTGCCTGCTGCATCTGTGAACTTAACGCCGTGATAGCTGGGGTTGGGTTCAGAGATCCATGGATACTTGCCGGAAGCTGCCCAGTCGAAGTTGCCGGAATCAACGATAACGCCGCCCAATGTTGTGCCGTGGCCGCCGATGAACTTTGTAGCAGAGTGAACTACGATGTCTGCACCGTACTCGATAGGTCTGATGAGGTAAGGTGTACCGAATGTGTTGTCGATAACGAGCGGGATGCCTGCCTCGTGAGCGATCTTAGCAAGTGCTTCGATATCCGGGATGTCAGATGAAGGGTTGCCGAGTGTCTCAATGTAGAGAGCCTTTGTATTAGGTCTGATTGCAGCCTTTACTTCGTCCAGATCATGGATGTTGACGAATGTTGTCTCGATACCATAAAGGGGAAGTGTGTGTGCGAGAAGGTTCTCGGAACCGCCGTAGATCGTCTTCTGAGCTACGATGTGCTCACCCTTAACTGCGAGAGCTTCGATTACATATGTGATAGCTGCCGCGCCGGATGCAACTGCGAGACCTGCAACGCCGCCTTCAAGAGCTGCGATTCTGTCTTCGAAAACGCCCTGTGTGGAGTTTGTAAGTCTGCCGTAGATGTTGCCTGCGTCTGCAAGTCCGAAACGTGCTTCTGCGTGAGCTGAGTTATGGAAAACGTAAGAAGTTGTTGCGTAGATCGGCACTGCACGTGCATCGGATGCGGGATCGGGTTGTTCCTGGCCTACGTGGAGCTGGAGAGTTTCAAATTTATAGTTAGACATAATTGTGTTATTCCTTTCTTAATTCAAATAGTTATAGTTGTGCTGTCGGAACAGCGGCTGTTTGAACAAGAACAACACATTCGTCCACAACGGAAGTTAGCGCGGACAAGTGATTGAAAATAGAACTTATGGTCGTACATAACTTCCGTCCTCCTCTCTCTTTGGAATTTTCGCTTATGATAAATGCTTTTACCTACTATGTCAATGGGTTTATTTAAAATTTTTTTTTCAATTGCTCGAAAATGCTGAATTTCTTGCATCTATGCCTAATATAAAAAGACAAAATACTTTATAAACAACTCGAAAACTTTTTTACCGCATTTTGTCACAGATCCGGTTTTCGAATTGTTATATAGGGTAGAAGGCCGGACATGGGGTCCCAAAATAAAGCTGATGGGCGGCCTTCCATAGGAATAGACAAGGAGACCAAGATCAATGGCACTGCCTGTTTTTCCAGGCATCAAACAAGCTCGAAAACCATGCGGCCGGATCAGCCGAAGAATTCCTCTTTGATCATCTCCAGGACTCTTCTCTCGCGGTCGATCATGATCTCGTCTACTTTGCTGTCGCTCGTGAATAAACCGTTTGTCTTTATCGCCTCATCGATATCGGCATATACGAGCATGAAGCCGGCATCCTTCTCGTATTCATCAAGATCCTGGGCGCCGCAGGTGTCTTCAGTCTCACAAAGATAGTAGTAGTTCTCCTGTTCGAAAACCGTATCGTCAGCCTTCTCGCTCTTTTGCTTTCTTAAAACGCTGCCATATTCCCTGATGCTTTCCGGAATAACATTAAGGCCTGTCTCTTCCCTGACCTCTCTGATGAGCGCTTCTTTCTTATCCTCATCTTCGTGAATGCCGCCGCCGGGGAACTTATAGTATTTTTCTTCCGTGGCGTACACGAGCGCGATTTTGTCGCCCTTAAGGATCACAGCTCTGGCGGAAGGCCTTCTGAACACCTTTGTGCAGCCTTCGTAGTCTTTAAGATCGATTTCAAACAGACATCTCATAGAATGCTCCGCTTACTTAAACAGCACCGTTATGCACGGGTCGCCGATCGTTCCAGCTTCTTTGAATTTGTCGCCCATGTTGTCTTTTCCAAGGCGCGAAATGAGTGTGGGATCGGTTACGTCGACCCACTCTTCGCCGACCTTAACGAAGGATCTGCCGGGCTTGGTTTTCGCTTCATAATGAGCTTCAGTCTTACGGATAGCGGTTGATACCCTGATCGTATCTGACGGGCCGCCTTCGAAGAAATACTCGCCTGCGATCTTTAAGACAACAGTGAATTTCTTTACTGATACAGGTGTATCAAGCTTTACGGTGTGATAACCCCAGGTTTTGAAAGATCCGCTTGTGCTCGCGAGCACTTTGCCGAATTCGCCGTCTAAGATCTCAATGGTATAGGGCTGGTCCGGAACTGTGGTCCAGATGCCGATTGCTGCGACATTTCCCTTCTTTTCGAAAACGATAGCAACCGTTACATCGTTACTGTTTGATATGTCTTCAAGCGTGATAGTCTCAGGATCCTTCCCGCCTTCTATCATAGCTACGACATCTGTTGATATGATCGCTCCCGCAGCGAATCTGCCGTATGAAATGGCGGAGGAATATTCTTTGGTAACGCTGTATTTTACAAGATCAGGGAGCGGTGTGTCGTAGGAGACCCAGTAGTATCCGGCGTTGCCCCAGAAAGGTCCGAAGGAGTTCTGGACGAGCCAGGCGCCGTTTCTTGATGCAGGGATCGTAAAGCACTCAGCCGGGAAATCGTCATCCCACCCGACTATCGTTGCAACATGATCAATGTCTTCCACATTGGTCGGGTGATTCTGCGTATAAAAACCGTTTACGATCTTGCAGTCTTTTTTGTAGTTGATGCCGAGACAGATCGCGCCGTGTTCTCTGATAGCTGCTTTGACATCGTCTTCCGTTATCGTGGGAGTGCCCTTAACAGTTGCATTATAAGCGCCAAGAACAGCTGTTTCCGATATAAGGTAACCGTTCAAGGGATCTGCGCAGAGAGCACCTGTGACACGCATAGCATCGCCTCCGAGATCTAACGGCGAGACTGTGTCGAGGTAGAACTTCTCTTTAGGGTACTGCGGCTGTCCGTTCTTATCCTTTTCGGGAGTTTCATAGATGCGGTAGATGATGTCAATGGGATTGATATCGATCAGCTCCCCGTTCTTCTGAAGGTAATTAGACTGCATCGAAGTAACAGCGGCATAGCTGTAGCATCCACCCATTCCCTGCTCCCTTAACGGGGCTCCGTATCCTTCATTTATCGTGCAATAGCTGTGCTCGGGATTCTGGAAAGGAACATAATAATCCTTGCCGATCGTGGCAAAGATCCCGTTCACGCTCTTTGCGGGCTCTTCAGTGACTTCAGGCGTGCCTGAAGGATCTATTGCATCTTTGCTATTGCAGCCCGTTACAGCCAGCGCTGAGACCATATTTGCCAGCGCCAGAACACAGGCTATCTTCCTGATAGTTGAACTCTTCATTTCCTATTTCCCCAAATAGTCATTCCTTTTCCGCGATACCTTTGACGTCGTCGTACTCAGGCTTGGTCTTTGTAACGCCGAAGCCCTCAGATACCTTGAATGAGACTTCGCCGAATCTGGTCATGACCTTCTCTTCGCGCCTTGCGAGTTTGAATCTCTCCATCTCGTTATATCTGATTCCGATCGTCGTGGTGTTCTCGAAAATAAGCTTCGCGAACTTCTCTTTATCTTCAAGCTTTACGAGCACCGTGAAAAGGATGCCCGGGCGGTTCTTCTTCATGTATACGGATGTCGTGAAAACATCCAAAGCGCCGTTGTCCATCAGAACGCCTGTCGCATAACCGATCTCTTCACCGGTCATGTCATCGACGTTGAACTTCATCTCAACGACTTTATCGCTCTCGTTGTCTGCTTCACCGATGAATGTGCGGAGCATGTTTGCCTTTGCAAAATCCTTTTTGCCCATGCCGTAGCCGGTCTTCTCAATTGCCATGACAGGTCTTGTTCCGAAGCTGTCAGCAAAGTGCTTTAAGAGAGCTGCGCCTGTAGGTGTAAGGAGTTCGCCTTCGACATCGCCGCTGTATGTCGGAATGCCTTCGATTATGCTTGCAGTAGCGGGTGCGGGAACAGGAAGTATTCCGTGCGCGCATCTTACCTGACCGAAGCCTGTTGCGAGAGGTGATACGACGATCTTATCTGCGCCGGTCTGCTCCAAAAGTACGCATACGCCGACTATATCTGCGACCGCATCCATCGTGCCCACTTCGTGAAAATGAATATCAGTAACGGGCTTTCCGTGAGCCTTGCTCTCAGCCTCAGCGATGAGACCGTAAACCGCGAGAGCATCTGCCTTAACCTTATCAGATACATTAAGTCCGTTAATAATGTTCTCGATATCACTCATATGAGTGTGGTGATGGTGGTGTTCGTGAGAATGTTCTTCGTGCTCATGATCGTGATGGTGATCATGGTCATGCTCATGTTCGTGAGCGTGGTCGTGTTCTTCATGGTGATGGTCGTGCCCGTGATCATGCTCGTAATCGTGGTGGTGCTCGTGAACCTCATGTTCGTGAGCATGCTCATGCATGTGCTCATCTTCTTCAACACCATGAACTGCTACATGTGCGTGGGTGCCTTCGATACCGCATTTGACGCTCTTTTCGAACTCATATGTGACATCGGGAATGCCAAGTGAATTGAGTTTTCCCTCACATGCTTTAACGTCACCCGTAAGCTCTGCAAGAGATGCCAGGAGCATGTCCCCTGCTGCGCCCATATTGCATTCGATATAAAGAGTCTTCATGGGTTAACCTCCGATGTGGTTGATCATGCTGGCAGAGTAGCCCGCACCGAATCCGTTGTCGATATTAACGACCGTGACACCGCTCGCGCATGAGTTCATCATGGCAAGAAGCGCCGTAAGTCCTTCAAAAGATGCGCCATATCCGACGCTCGTCGGAACAGCGATGACAGGGCAGTCTACAAGCCCTCCGATAACGCTTGCAAGGGCTCCTTCCATGCCTGCGACTGCGATAATTACACTCGCGCTCATGAGCTTATCCTTCTGCGCGAGAAGGCGATGAAGTCCTGATACGCCGACGTCGTAAACACGCTCGACTTTATTGCCCAGAAGCTCTGCAGTGACAGCTGCTTCCTCAGCAACAGGAAGATCTGATGTGCCGCCTGTTGCGACAACTATCGTGCCCTTGGCGGAAGGCTCAGGGATCTTTCCTGCAACGCCTATGCGTGCGACATCATAGTATTTGACGGGAGTTGTAAGAGCGGCAGCTTTTTCAGCGGAAACCCTCGTGATGAGAACTGTCTCCTGGCCGCCTTCAAGAAGACTTGCCGTGATCTTATCGATCTGCTCAGGAGTCTTTCCTTCACCGTAGATAACTTCCGGAACGCCCTGTCTTAAGCCTCTGTGGAGGTCAGGCTTTGCAAAGCCCAAGTCAACAAAGGGCTTCATCTTAAGCTGAAGCTCTGCTTCTTCGGGAGTCATCTCACCACTGGCGACTTTTTCCAAGATATCTTTTGCGCTGATCATTTTAGAACCTCGTTCATGCTGCCGGTCCTGTATCCGTCTATATCAATTGTTACATATTTGAAGCCCAGGCGCTTTAATTCTGAGGATATTTCTTCCCTGGTGTGAACATAAGAAAGGAGCGGGATGTCTTCAGGCATCGCTTCGATCCTTGCGAGGTCTCCGTGGACTCTTACGCGGATGCCTTCAAACCCCATATCCTTAATGATCTTCTCTGCATATGCGACGCGCATCAGGCTCTCAGCCGTGATCTTCTCGCCATATGCGATCCTTGATGCGAGGCAGGCCGCAGAAGGCATATCCCATGTGGGAATTCCTGCTTCTTTCGAGAGCTCTCTGATATCGCTCTTGGTAAGGCCTGAATCCTTAAGAGGACTCGTGATCTCAAGCTCTTTTATCGCGCGCATTCCCGGTCTGTAATCGCCCTGGTCGTCGACATTGCTGCCGTCAGCAACAACATATCCGGGTGCCGCTTCCTTGATGCTGCTGAAGATCTTTTTCTTGCAGTAATAGCATCTGTCGGGCGGGTTGTTTTCGAACTCGGGAACAGAGAAAACATCGAAGTCTATTACTATCTGCTTCACGCCGATCTTATTACAGAATTCAGTTGTTCTCTCGAACTCTTCGAAAGTAAGGACCAATGACTTTACTGTAACCGCGATGCAGTCGTCGCCCAAAACCTCGTGCGCCTTGTAGAGAAGATAAGTGGAATCCACGCCACCTGAAAAAGCGACCGCCAGTTTCCCGGCGGCCTTAATTCGCTCTTCGAGCGTAATAACTTTATTTCTGATGTCCTGCGCGGTATCCATTACTTGGATGCGAGCATTGCCTTGACCTTGCCCTCAGGATCCTTAACGAGGAGGATCACGAACCAGATAACGAGGCCTAAAGCTACTACTGATAATCCGAGATATGCATCGTTGATCATGTCCTTGGGAGCCTGTTCAAAGAACTCTGCGCCCAATTCGATGTACTCAACAACTGCGTCAACGAGCCACATAAGGCTTGCGCCCCAGTACATAAGGGCAAGTGTGCCGAGCTTTCTGTCAACCTTTGAGTTGTACCAGAGAATGGATGTGATAACTGCTGCGAAAACTGTGATAAGTAATGTCATGTGAAGAGCCCCCCTTATGCCTTTGCCTTAGCTTGTGCCGGAGCTTTCTTCTTGGAAACGGCCTGTGCCACAAGCACCATGACCACCCACGCTAACGTGACAAGTATTGCCATAGCAACGCCGCTCGTACTCATCTCGTGGAGCATCTCAGCTGCGTCCTCAGCATTTGAAGCTGCAGTGAGGAAAGGGAACCAGGGTGTAACTTCACCGTGCCAAACGTGCTCGAAAGCTAAGAGAGCGGAACCACCCCAAAGCATGTTATTGAGCCATCCCATCTTCTTGATGAAGATATTGTCAGAACCTTTCTTGTCTGCGACTTTCTTGATTACTGTTGTTACGATTGCTTCAGTTGTAGGTACCAAAAAACATGCCATAAATAACTCTCCTCCGATAAATAGTGTATTTAGATTTTATCAAACTAAATAAATAGGCATATATCAGTTAAGCGTAAATAATTACTTCTTTTTTGACTTATTGGCCTTGCCGAATTTCTCGATGTGATTGCAGATGGCTTCGAAAGTCTCATCGCTTAAGTCATGCTCGATCTTGCATGCATCATCTTCAGCAACCTCTTCGTTTACACCGAGTGCTACGAAGAAATCAGTGAGCTTCTTATGACGTGTGTAGATCTTGTCAGCGATCTCCATGCCCTTCTCGGTAACCGTGATAAAGCCCGAACGGTTCATCTCGATATAGCCTTCCTCGCGGAGGCGCTTCATTGCATTACTTACACTGGGCTTGGTAACGCCAAGGAAACCTGCGATGTCTACTGAGCGGATATATCCGTTCTTCTCCTTAAGAATGATCATGGACTCAAGATAGTCCTCTGCCGACTTGCCGATTGCGATATCGTTTTTCATATTAATACCTCAAGATCAGATGCACTTGCCCGACAAACTAACTTTTGTTAATTCTACGAAACTTATGTTATTTTACTACATTTTCGCGCACACGGCTAAAAAGTATTTGATATAAATGTTATCCCGGTAACACAAATTTTTTCCGGGATTTGGTATCGTATTCTTATCAAGTTCTTCGAGGTGCTTATGCAGGTAATCGAAAACCAGACGATGGACCAGGAACGCGCCCTTTACGGGAGCTGCGGCATCATGGTCAGAAACTGCAGATTTGACGGTCCCGCCGACGGTGAGAGCGCATTAAAAGAGAGCACCGACGTTATCGTTGAAGACTCCTTTTTCAACTTGAGATACCCCTTCTGGCACGACCACGGACTTACAATAAAGAATTCCGAACTGACCGATAAATGCAGAGCTGCCATGTGGTATTCGGACCACATCGACATCGCCGGCTCAAAGCTCCACGGCATCAAGGCTCTCCGCGAATGCTCAAAGGTTACTATCAGTTCTTCAGGCATAATCTCGCCCGAATTCGGATGGTCTGTTCACGGCCTTAAGGTGACTGACACGACCGCCGAATCAGAGTACTTTCTCATGAGATCTTCTGACATCGTCATGGACAATTTCAGGCTGAACGGAAAGTATTCTTTCCAGTATGTCGAAAATGTTGAGATCACCAATTCCGTCCTCAATACCAAGGACGCTTTCTGGCACGCGAAAAACGTGACCGTAAGAGACTCTGTCATCAACGGTGAATACTTAGCCTGGTATTCGGAAAACCTGACCCTCATAAACTGCACGATAAAGGGCACGCAGCCCCTCTGTTACTGCAAGGGCTTAAAGCTCATAAACTGCGAGATGATAGACTGCGATCTGGCATTTGAGAGATCTGAAGTCGAGGCTGAGATCACAACACCAGTTATCAGCATCAAGAACCCTCTGTCAGGGCGTATTACAGTTCCTGATGTAGGAGACATTATCAGGGATATTCCGGGTGCTGACGGAGAGGTTGTTACAACAGACTGAGGACTTTTCGGCACGATCAGCAATTGCTGCTGATCATACAACCCCGATATTGAATCCGCTGATATTTTCTTTATGTCCGTCAGGATAAACTTCATACTTATCGAAAACTATCGTGACAACACCAAAAAGGATCAATCCGTGTCCTCCGACATAGAGCGGATAACTTGAAAAGTCCGGTTCCTCATTTTCATCTCCCATACTATGCGGCGGATATTTATCAGGAAGCTGGTGATAGTTGATATATATGTACCACGGAATAAGAGGATGATAAGCATCACTCCCGCCGTCTTTAAAACTCAATTTGAAAAACGGGATGATCAACACGGCTATTAAAACGGTCACTATTATCAGTACAACTGGTTTTGTTATTATCTTCTTTCGTGACATAGAATTATCTCCGATGCTTTACACCTTATGTTCTTCTGAATTGCTTATCCATCAAAAGGAAACGGGGATACTCGTTTTTGAAATCATTTTCAGCCTCTTTAACTGCTGTCTTACTCTCCTCATCAGTCTTATCAGATAATCGGGAATACGTTCTTATGGGATTTAAAAGCACCTCAAAAGCCTTAAAATACCGTCTGCCGCTGCCAAAACTGTTTTCGATCGCCTGATCCACACGTTTTTTCATTTCATCCCAGTCGATATCTTTCGCTTGATCGTTAAGCTCTATCTCACGCAGATTTTTCCATTTTCCGGCACAGAGAACACGGCCGAAGTTAGCATCAAAGTCACCCGGATTCTCTTCAAGGATCTTTAAAAACCTCTTATCTGCGAGGTCGAATTCACCATCTGCCAATTCCTTGAAAGCCTTTGAAACTGGCGTTCCGATAAACATCGAATAATCAAAAGAGACACCGCAGTGACTGCAGATATAAACCTTGTTTTTGTTATCAAGGATAAGCTCACCGCCGCACTTGGAACAGGTAATATGCTCTTGCAGATCAGAAGTGCTTTTTGACGCTTGCGAAGTAACTGTCTTATCTTCACCATTAACTTCTGCATTCTTATTTGTAACGGGCTTAAGCTTTTCGAGCTCATCAACACCTTGTCTGTATAACTCCAGAAGAGGCACTATTTCGTTATTGTAAAAGTCTTCAGCGCTCTTTTTATACTTGTTGTACCGCGCGGTCTGATCCTTATTTTTCCAGGCTGAAATAAAGTATATGGCAACACATGCAATGATCAGGACCGCCAGTATCGAGAAGTATGTCCAGAGCGGCCAGGTGGCACGTATGTCAGAAGCTATGTAGTATTTTCTCAGTTCAGCATAATAGCCAAACGCAAGAATTCCGCCCGCGACAGCGTATATAGCAACTATATATTTGAGCGGTTTATCTTTGCCGCCTTTCGCTTCTTCAGCCTCTTTAAGTTTCTTCTCGTATTTTCCGTAAAGCTCTTTGTATTTAACCTCAAGGGAAAGAACCTCACAGAGCTTTGCAAAGTAATCTGCTCCCGGACCTAAACTGAACCTCTTATCATTAATTAGAAGTGCACGCAGTCTTTCGTGTGCAACCACAAGATCGGGTTCCTTAGGAAGATCGATCGATAAGGCTTTGGAAGACTTAATGCCGTCTACGGCACATGCATATTCATTCTTAATGTCAAAATCATCAGGCAGGAGATTTAGCAGGTATTCGTATTTTTCCATCGCCTGACCTATATCTCCGCTTCGTGCCAACCTTCTGGCCTCCGCTAACAGTTCATCCCGGTGGAAAACAAGAGCATTAAAACGGTTTCCGCAGAAAGGGCATTCAAACACATCCCGGTCTCTGTCAACATCAAGATAACTTCCACACTTCGGACACGAATAACCCTTTAATTCAGCCATCGGAACCCCCTTAACTTATGTGAAAAAACACCTGCCTTTAATCCTTACCCTGCATAACAACATTGACGTAGTTGAACGGAATCTCGATGCCGGCTTCATTGAATGCGTCGTTGACGCGCTTGTTGACGTCGGTCTTAACTTCAAGGCCTGACGTACTCTGCTTGTAGTAAACGACCATTGTGAGAACGAGGCTGCTGTCAGCAAAAGCTTCAAAGAATACAGGACCGTAATCTTCATCTTTTGCAGGAACAGTAAGTTCGGAAGCAGTGACCGCATTCTTGATGATCTCGGATGCTTTATCGACATCGGTGCCGTAAGCAACGTTGAATTCCATCTTTGTTGATCTTAATTTCTTGAAGCTCGTGTCCTTGATCATGAGCGCATTGATCTTGCTGTTGGGGACAATGATCTCAACTGTGCCAAGGCTTCTTAAGACTACATGTCTGGGTGTAATATCAGCAACTACGCCTGCCGTGCCGTTTTCGAGTTCGATCCAGTCGCCGATCTCAAAAGGTCTGTTCAAAGTGATGGCGATGCCGCTGAAGAAGTCGCCCAATACAGGCTGGGCAGCGAGACCGAAAACAGCACCGAGTATTGCAGTTCCCTGGAAGAGGACTTTACCGATATCGGTAGTTGCTGTCGAGCTTACGAGGACCCAGATAACGGCGATGAGGATTATAGCAACCCTGATGATGTTCTGTGTGAATCGGATCGTAAGATTGTTCTTGGCCTTGAGCCTGTTCTTTACGAACTTGCCGTAGATAAGAAGGATCACCGTGGTAGCCACTGCAGCGATTACGGCATATATGACGAGCTCAACGATCTGGCCGAGCGTAGTGGTGGTATCGAAAAGTGATTTTATATCGAAATTATCAAATACGTTTCCAAACATAATTTGACCCTCTTTTTTGCTTCATTGCGTTAATAATACAACAGAAATGCCAATTGTCGAATAAGAGTGTATAATCAGAGCGATTTTATATTAGAAAGAAGGAAATCTTATGAAAAATAAGATTATCGCATCAATTCTTACTGCAGTTCTCTCTTTGGGAATGCTCGCAGGATGCGCACAGAATAAAACAAAAGATGATACAGTCATCAGAGTAGGCTCTCTTAAAGGACCTACAACTATAGGTCTTGTAAACCTCATGGACGAAGCAGCCCAGGGCAAGTCTGAAGGAAAGTATGAATTCACGATGTCAGCAGCACCTGATGAGATCGCTGCCAAGGTCGTATCAGGAGACCTCGACATTGCTCTTATCCCTGCTAACCTCGCATCCGTTCTCTACAACAAGACGAACGGCGGAATAAGCGTTATCGACATCAACACAGCAGGCGTTCTTTACTGCGTAACAGGCAATAAGGGAATCACATGCGTAAAGGATCTTAAGGGTCAGAAAGTCATTACAACAGGCCAGGGCGCTACACCTGAATACTCATTGAGATATCTCCTCTCCAAGAACGGAATCACAGATGAGGATATCGAGATCGAGTTCAAGTCTGAATCTACTGAGGTCGCAGCAGTTCTCGCTGAAGATCCCAACCAGATTGCAGTACTTCCCCAGCCTTTCGTAACAGTTGCTTGCGCGAAAAACAAGAATCTTAACGTTGCTTTCTCCCTCGATGACGAGTGGGCAGCAGTATCTGACGGCGGCTCCATGGTTACAGGCGTTACCATCGTAAGAAACGAGTTCCTTGAAGCTCACAGAGACGCTGTAGTCCAGTTCATCATGGAACACGAATTCAGCACATATGCTGTTGATACTGACCTCAAGAAGACTGCAAAGCTTGTCGTTGCAAAAGAGATCATCGCTGATGAGGATCTCGCAAAGAAGGCTATCCCCGAGTGCGGTGTTACCTGCATCACAGGCCAGTCAATGAAGACCACACTCTCCGCTTATCTCGAAGTCCTCTATAAGGCTGATCCGAAATCAATCGGCGGCAAACTCCCTCCGAAGGAATTCTATTTCTACAAGCCCGATAATTCGGACACTGAGATCACTACAAAAGCGACTTAATGAAGAACAAGAAGTACATCAGGACAACTTTGATCGTTTTGATCTGGCTTGTCATTTGGCAGGCAGCGTCTGTTGTTGTAAATAACAACATCCTCCTGTCAGGGCCGGTCGAAACGTTCAAAGCCCTGATTACTCTCGGTTCCACTTCATCTTTCTATCTTTCCGTCGGCATGACGGTCGCCAAGATCTTACTGGGTTTCATCATCGGTATGTTCTCAGGCGTAATACTCGCGATCCTGTCATATAAGATCGGCATCGTAAGAGAATTCTTTTCGCCCTTCGTTTCGGTCGTAAAATCGATCCCTATCGTAAGCTTCATAATCATTGCCCTTATCTGGGCCGGAAGCAGCTTCGTAACGATAATCGTATCGGCGATAATATCTTTTCCTATCTTCTACAAAAACATTCTTGAAGGCCTCCTGGTAACTGACCAAAAGATGCTCGAACTTGCAGATGTTTTCCAGATGAAGGCATCGAAAAGGTTCCAGTATATCTATCTGCCTTCGGTAAGTTCCCACGTTAAGAGCGCCATTTCACTTGCTATCGGAATGGCTTTTCGCGGAGGCATCACCGCAGAGGTAGTCGGACAGCCCTTAAGATCCATCGGCAACGGCCTTTACAGGTCGAAGATCAACCTCGCGACATCCGACATGCTCGCGTGGACCTTAGTTGCCGTATTAAGCGCATTCATCATCGAAAAGCTCATCTCGTTCATAGTAAAGAAGGTGCTCAAATGATCGAACTTAAGAACGTCAGTAAATCATTTGATGACAAGAAGGTGCTGGATTCATTCAGCGCCGTTTTCGAAGACGGAATGTATCTTTTAAAGGGCCCTTCAGGCATCGGCAAAACGACCTGCATCCGCCTGATCTTAGGACTCCTTGAGCCTGATGAAGGCGAGATCAAAAAGCCTGATAATATGCGCTTTTCAGTGTGTTTCCAGGAGAACAGGCTTTTCGAGAAGGAGACAGTATTAACGAACATCTTAGCTGTAAATGATGGCGTATCGGTAACTGATGCGACATCCGCGATATTAGAGCTCCTCCCTGCCGACTCACCGAACAAGAAGGCCGGTGAATTATCCGGCGGCATGAAGAGGCGCCTCGCCGTTATAAGAGCGATGCTTCACGAATCAGAATGCGTAATACTTGATGAGCCTCTGACAGGCTTGGATGACGAAGCCAGAGAAAAAACCATCAACTTCATAAAGGAGCGCTTAAACGGCCGCCTTCTCATCGTCACGAGCCATGACGAAAGAGGCCTTGGTGACCTTGAAGCCGTAAATATCGATTCTTAAGAGAGTACGGTCATCACACTCTGTGATAGAGAATGTATTTCTCGTTCGAGTATTCAATATCGTAGTTAGAGGTAATGACAGCATCGACCTTGTCAGATATTGACTCGCCTTCTGCCGGAACAACTATCCACAAACAGCCGTCATTTTCGATCTGTGACGCGATCTCATCCTCGATCTCAGGCATCAGTTTAATATAATGCAACTGCCAGTCCATATATTTGTTGGCAGGCATTGTGCCAGTTGATGTATACCATTTGGACCAGTATTCATTACCGAAACAATAGACACTGCCATGCTCATTCTCAGGAATGTGCGAGACGATATCTTGTGCATAAGAACCCCCGCCGGAACCGGAATTAGAATTCTGTAAAGAAGCGGCTTTCCTGGTGAATCTTACAACATGTATGGAAAAGAAAAGGGCAAAACAGATCACACATATGATGTTCTTCCTGGTCTTAAATGCCCCGCTTCCGTTCTTAATGGCAATAACCACGGCAAGCACCACATGCGGAATAAAGAGCATCAGATAGTGCGCGTAAGCATTGCCCAGGATTACGGCAAAAAGAAGTAACAGCGCTGATAAAAGGCTTAACAGCATCATATACCACTTCTCACGGTAAATGATACATATAACCACAGGCAACAAAAGGATCAAAAAGTAGAAACCATAATGAGAGAAGGAACGCTGGAGCTTTTCCGCAAATGTAAACTCGGATGAATATGTGGCACCGAAAACAAATACCTGGTTGAGCATTTCCGGGAGCAGGTTTTTCGAGTAAAAGAAGATACACGGACCGGCGCATGCTGCCGCAAAACCTGTGAATACCATCAACAAGTTCAAAACGGCATTCTTAATCTCCCTTTTATGGAGGAGAAAGAGAAATATAACAACGAGTATAGCTCCTACAGTCGCTGCATTCGTTATCCTGATAAAGCAGATAAACCCGACGGCAGAGCCGTAAAAGAGCGAGTACAAAAGCGGGTGCTTAAAACCTTTTCCGGCTTCGGCATCCTTGAAATACTTAAGACAAAAATAGAGGCTCAGAAGCACCGCAGGGAGGCAGTACTCCTCAGTAAGATTGCCTTTCTCATAGTTAATGGCTGCCACTGCCAGTGCAGGCAGAAATGCAATGATCCTACTAAGCCATATAAGTTTTGCGGCAAAAAGATCAGACATTTTGCCTATGATGTAAAGGCAAAAAGAAATATTAAAACACTGGATTATGAAAGCACCTGTCCTTCCATAACAGATCTTCTGTCCGATATATTCGATAAGAAAAAGATATGGTCCCTTCATATCAAAGAAATCCCTGTAAGGCAAAAGACCCTTTGTCATTCCCTGTCCGACCAGGATAAAGAATGCCGAATCAAATCCCCAGCTGTTCTTTGCGAGCGGTGTTGTTGATTGGGAAAAAACGGCTGTAAACAATGTCGCTGCAAACAGGCAAAACAGATATAACGTTATGTTCTTAAACGCTTTACTGCGCACAACTTAAGCTCCCTTTTTAACGCTTTCAGGGTGGAATTATATCACTTTTGTAAAATGCAGCAGGAATAAGTTTTTCTTATATCAGACGCGTTTTCTCTGTCATATAGCACAATTTGCCGCCTGTGCGGTTTTCAAAGATGCACTTCATTAAAGCAAACTGTTAAACGAGCTTGTCTATGTCCGTCGCATAGCACCATCTTCCGCCGGTAAAGTTGCCGAAGATGTATTTCATTGAAGCGGACTCGCTCATTATGAGAAGCTTGCCGTCCTTGAAAATGATCTCTTCTGCCATCGGCGGAGCATCAAATGCAGATACCTGAGTCGAGCTGTCAAATGCATAGATGGGTACGAGAATATCCTTTTCGGCTATGCCGGAATATATCTTCGCCATAAAAGACACAGGTTCACTGCCGGAAATGTCGTAGCATCTGATCGTGGATTTTGCAGTTCCGTAAGACTGGGAGATCCAGATCTTTCCGTCCCTGACCGTCATGCCCTGAACCAGGCCAGGCATCGAATACATCTCAAAAGGCTTATTAGCGATGCCGAAAACCGAATCCTCATCATTACTGAACTTATAAGCCCAAGCAATTGCACGGTTCTCCTCGCCTGTCTTTGTCGTGATCCAGTGGGATTTGTCGGTCATGTAATTCGGATCCCTGTAGAACTCGCCTACGATCATGCGGTCATCGGCAAAACAGATCCAGGCCACATTGATCTTGTCACCAAAAAACTTGGTGGAAAAACTTCCGAGCTTCTTTACTGTATCTCCGCTCTTTGCGGAAAGAACGTCATTCAAGTTGTAAACATTAATGCACGCATCCTCGTCGCCTGCTACGAATAGATATTCACCGTGCGAAGCAAGGCCGCCTGCATGGGGCTTAATTGCATTGCCGTTCTCGTCGCCCATGATAACGTAACCGCCGTCTTTTCCGCTCGTGCCGTCAACCCTGTAAATGCGCGACGGAGAGCCGTCCTTCTGATATCCGCAGATAAGATATGTGTCAGCGGAAGATACATAATCCAGACCCTGCGGCGTCATGTTATCCATAAGCCCCGGTATGACAAAAGCCTTCTCCGAAGCCTTGTAGTAACTGCTGACAGGCGCCCTGAAGTAGATCCTCGCTCCGGTCAGAACGACTGCTACGAGGGCAACTAAAACCACCAGAATGGTGATAATGACTTTCTTAAATTTGGAACCTGTCTTTTTACCCATAGATCAATACCAATCCTTGTGTCTATTGATGTAGATGACCTTCATGATCTGCGCGAAAACCATGTAAACGACCATGAGGATAACGAGCCAGAGCACGTAGCTTAAAGGCATCGTAGGAAGGTCGAAAAGCGTTGATACACCGGTAAATCCGATGACGAGCGTAACTGCAATGACTGCAAGTGTCGAGAGTGTAAGCTGGATCGATGCCCTGTCGCCGATGAACGGGAGCTTCGGTGTTCTGATCGTGTGAATTACCATCGTCTGTGAGATAACGCCGAACATGAACCAGCCGCACTGGAAATAGCCTGCCATCTCAGGGTTGTTGTATCCGAAGATGAACCACAGTACGAGGAAGCACAAAACGTCCAGGACAGTACTCAACAAGCCAAATGATACCATGAAGCCCTTGATGCCGCCGAGGTCCCATTTCTTTGGCTTCTCGATGTACTTGGATTCGACGTGGTCGAAAGGCATACCGAGCTGAGCGAAGTCGTTTAAGAGGTTCTGCACGAGGATATGTACAGGAAGCATCGGCAGGAACGGTAAGAAGATGCTCGCGATAAGTACCGAGAACATGTTTCCGAAGTTGCCTGAAACGGACATCTTGAGGTACTTGGACATGTTCGCAAAAGTGGAACGGCCTTCGACAACGCCCTCGTCCAATACCATGAGATCCTTTTCGAGGAGGATAATGTCAGCGACCTCTTTCGCGATATCAACAGCGTTATCAACGGAGATACCAATATCTGCCTGCTTTAAGGGCAAGCTGTCGTTGATGCCGTCACCCATGTAGCCTACGGTGTGTCCGTTAACCTGGAACATCTTAACTACACGCTGCTTCTGGTAAGGTGAGAGCTTGGAGAAGATGTCGCACTTTTCGCATGCTTCCTTGAGCTCGTCGTCAGTCATTGCTTCGATCTTGGCACCCGTAAGAGACATCTCAGTTGAGAAGCCGAGTCTGCCGCAGATGTTGATGGCAACGCCTTCGGAGTCGCCTGTAAGTACTATCGTACGAACGCCGTTCTTTCTTAACGCGTTGATGGCTTCGCCTGCAGATTCCTTCGGAGGATCCAGGAATCCTACGAATCCGATGAGTACCATCTCGCTCTCGTCCTGAACACCGAAAACATCAACGCCGTGAACGTTATTCTTCTGTGCTACGGCGATAACACGGATGCCTTCAAGGTTATTCTCTTCGGCGATCTTTTTCGCATTCGCCTTAAGCTCGTCAGTAATGTCCTTAACTTCACCGTCGATCTCGATGAAGGAGCAGATCGATAAGATCTCTTCAACGGCACCCTTTGTGATGAGCTGACGCTTGCCGTTCTTGTCCTTTAATACAACGCTCATTCTGCGGCGCGTAAAGTCGAACGGGATCTCGTCTTCTCTTACATAAGCTTCCTTAAGGTAGCCAAGGTCTTCCTTGTCTGCGCGGTTGATGATGGCAACATCCATGAGGTTCTTAAGGCCGGTCTGGAAATAGCTGTTAAGGAATGCGTGTCTTAAGATACGCTTGTCCTCACGGCCAAGAACGTCCATGTATTTCTCGAGGATGATCTCGTCCTGCGTGAGCGTACCGGTCTTATCGGTACAGAAGACGTCCATCTCACCGAAGGTCTGGATTGCGCCCAAGCGCTTAACGATGGTCTTCTTGCGGGACATGTTGATAGCGCCCCTTGCAAGTGAGGAGTTCATGATAACAGGCAGCATCTCCGGCATGATTCCGACAGCGATCGTGATGCCGAACATGAGGGATTCGAGCCAGCCTCCCCTGCCCTTGGTGATAAAGTTGGCAATGAAAATTACCGGAACTGTTATAAGCATGAAGCGGATAAGGAGCTTGCTTACGGAATCGAGGTTTCGCTCGAATGCGCTCTTCTCCTCATAGGAGTTGAGGCTCTTTGCCATGCTTCCGAAATATGTATCTCCGCCTGTCAAAAGGATAATTGCCTTGGCGCTTCCCGATACGATGTTGGATCCCATGAATCCGATATTTGCAAGGTCTGTGACGCCGACGTTCTTATCGCTTGTCGTAAACTTCTCTACGGGGTTGCTCTCACCCGTGAGCTGAGACTGGTCGATGAAGAGGTCCTTTGTCTCGATGAATCTTACGTCACCGGGGATCATGTCGCCTGATGCGAGCTTAACGATATCGCCCGGAACGAGCTCTTCGATATCGACTTCGATCTCGACATCGTTACGGATAACATCGAGCTTGGTGGTGATCATGCCCTGCAGTTTCTTGGCTGCGTTGTTGGATTTCTCTTCCTGAATAAAAGAGATCGTCGCGGAGATAATGATTACCGCTACGAGCATTATGAATGTCGCAAATGAAGGCTCATCCGCGAGCACAACATCTGTCGCGAATGTGATCATCGCAACTACGAGGAGCACGATGTTGAAAGGGTTAATTATCGCGTCCTTAATACGTACGGCAAGGTTCTTTTCCTTACCGAAATCAATAATGTTCCTGCCATACTCTTCAAGTCTGTCTGCCGCCTGCACAGGATCAAGACCGTATTCGTCAGTCTCATACTTCGCGAAAAGGTCCTTCTGATCCAATGCGCTTAATTCAAGAAGTGTCTTCTCCACTTCATTGCGGCGTTCTGTGTTCTCTTTTCTCTTCATATCCCTCTCCCGGTTTAAAACTTTTCGTTCGTGAAAAATTATATAAAAAACACACACGCGTAACAATATAAAGAGCCGCTTCCTTGTCGGAAATGGCTCTTTCTCATTTGTGTTCTGTTATGCACCCGTCAGGCCCGGGAACCCCCGGAAAGGCTTGCTTTCTGTTTTCCCAGGTTCCTTGCATAATGCACGATCATGTAAAGAACATAACCTATGGCTACGCCTAATGTGTTCATGATGAGGTCGTCAACATCAGATGTCCTGTCTGCAAACGGCAGCTGAAGTATCTCAATGGCCAAGGACATAAGGAATCCTGTTCCCACAACCTTGAAGCAATTATCCAGACGCTTATAAAGCACAGGCAGTATGATTCCCGTCGGAACGAACATCAGGATATTGCCGAACACATTAAAGATCATGTGCGCCTCATTCTCGTAATCCAAAAGATACACAAACGGGATCAGATTGATCCTGCAGTTGAAGACCGCATCTGGATCAAGGAGCAGCGGTGAGAACGTGAAATATATGATGACAAGAAGATTTATGTACATCAGAATATGAAGTCTCTCACGCTTCCAGTCGATCCTCTTATTGCGGATACTGACAGCGGCACGGACCAGCAGATATATAGCTGTATAGACCGCTGCTATGTAAACATACGGTATAACTCTCATTCCTATCATCTCCCAAAACTATATTGTGAGGCTGACCTATCCCCATAAGTCAGCTCACTAATATTATAACTACCGGAGAATTAAAAAACTCGTGCAGAAATAGGGTAATCCCCTTAAGTTTTTCTTAAGTTTTCAATAAAACAGCCGCCCCTCGTCCAAGAAGTCGCGGCTTATAAACTAACACTTCGAGGATAACCGTCTATACGGTAATGCCTCATTCCTAAGGTCATTATAGCTTCTGCTTATACTGTCGTCAATTTTGTTTTTAGGACAATATTGATTCCTTACATCTTAAGCAAAAACAGCCCGTGGCGGTTGCAGAAAGCATATATCTTCCTTACCGCCCTGATCCTGAATCTCGCTTCACAGGGACCTTCAGGATAGAGCTTTTTAAGCTGGATACCGTCGTCTGAGACTGCTGCGATAAATGATATGTAATGTTCCTTTGTCATTGGGTGGTCCAGCGTCACATAGTACTCGTCTTCAACTGTTTCTTTCTTAATCTGATGCTCCGCGTCACATGCTTCCGCTTCGAGGGGCGGCAGGGTGATCCCGCAGCAGCTGACTACCGCTTCGCCTGTTGCCTCTATCACATTTCCACACACAGGGCATACATAAAACTTGCATCTGTTCATGTTCGATGCGCGGTTAATATTCTTAATGTCTTCGCCCGATAAAAGCTCGATCACAGAGATTCCCAGCGCCTTTGCCAAAGGCTCTATAAGACTTACATCGGGAAAGCCCTGACCGGTCTCCCATTTGCTCACAGCCTTGCTGCTGACAAACAATTTCTCAGCAAGCTCTTCCTGCGTCATTTTCTTATTCTCGCGGAGCTTTCTTATCACTGCTCCGGTTACATATTTATCCATGGCATTTGCGCCTCCTTTCCGCTATCAAAATAACACAGCATGATTTGTAAAAGTACCCACGTTCCGTGGAGTCTTTTGGTGCTATAATGCGTAACTATGGGCAAGACAAAAAACTACTTAGGTGACATCCTCATAATAATCGCAGGACTTTTCTGGGGCAGCATGGGAATCTTCGTGCGCCACTTAAACGACCTCGGATTTACGTCCATTCAGGTAGCATGCTTAAGACTTGTCACGGCAGGAATCCTTTTCGCGCTCATACTGCTCATAAAAGACCGCAAAGGCTTTAAGATTAATCCTAAAGATATCCCGTTATTCTTAGCGCTCGGCCTTGTGAGCATCCTGTTCTTCACATGCTGTTACTTCACCGCGATCCGCTTGATGACAATGTCCACCGCGGCAATCCTTCTTTATACTTCGCCCATTTGGGTAATGGTCCTCGCGATAATCTTTCTTAAGGAAAAGATCACGCTGCAGAAGATCATCGCTCTGGTCCTCGCATTTGCAGGCTGCGTCCTCGTATCGGGCTTCGGCGGAAAAGTAACTGTAGTCGGCGTTCTCGTGGGTTTGGGTTCAGGTCTGGGCTACGGTCTTTACAGCATTTTCGGAACATTCGCACTGAAGAAATATTCGCCTTATACAGTCACCTGCTATACATTCCTGATCGCAGGTTTTGGATCGATATTCGTTGCAAATCCGCCCGATCTGATCGCGAAAATATCCGCCGTCGACAACAAACTCTCTTTGTTCGGATTTGTGCTTCTTACAGCTGTCGTAACCGCAGTCATCCCGTTCCTTCTCTACACGCTTGGCCTTAACAAGACTACCGCCGGAAGAGCAGCGGTTCTTGCGACCGTAGAGCCTGCGGCGGCAACGCTTTTCGGGTTCTTCGTAATGGGTGAAACAGTCGGACTCGTTGCGATAGTCGGAATCATCCTGGTTTTCGCTGCGATCGCAGTATTGAGCCTGCGCAAAGAAAAAGCTTAATCGTTCAGCGCTGCTGAAAGGCTCGGAGTCGTGCCTCTGGGACCCCTTATCGCAAAGATCTTAAACTCGTCATTAAGTCTTTCAAAAGTAAACTCATCCGGCTCATACTGCTTTAAGAGCTTGATCTTCATGAGCGCCGTTATCGTGAGATTCTTATCCGAATATTCGTAGGGGATGTCGGTCTCAAGGACCCTGCATTTATAAAGGATCGCAGACACGGGAGAGCCGACATAGAGGAATACCGTGTCGCCGCGCAGGATGCCGCGCCCCTGCTTCCAGTCGATGGTATCAGATGCTTTAAATGCTGCGATAACGTCGTAGTACTTGGGGTTTGAAGGAATTAGCCACTCTTTGGGTTCGCGCATGACAACCTTGGCTTTGCGCCTTTTCGGGGCCGTCGCTTCGAAGCTCGCGTCGATGAGATCAAAGACGTTTTTCTCCGGAACGTCGCCATTGAGGCGCACGGAGATCCAGTTCTTCTTGTTCATGTGATAGGCGGGAACTATGCCTTTCTGCTTGGTAAGAATGTCGTGGAATATCTCATCGTCGATCTTAAGGTTCACGCATGGAATAACTTCAGAAGAATCAAGGCCGACTTTATCTCCTCCGATGTCCATTACGAGCGCGAACCACTTGCGGTTTTCCTTGTGCCTGAATACCGCAGAAGTATTGTCCTCCCAGGGATACTCGGGAGAGACAAGATATTTCTCTTTGATGTAGGCGAAAACCTTATTCTTCAGAGACTTGTTCTTCATTATGTTCCCTGTCGCTTCTGATTATCGAATAGACCGAAGCATCGCAGATGCCCTGCATGTTGTGGCCTGCCTGGCGGAGCGTGCCTTCGTACTTCATTCCGGCCTTCTGCATAACGCGGCCTGACTTTGGATTATTGACGTCATGAGTTGCCATGAGACGGTTTATTCCGACAACATCGAAAAGATAATCTGCGACTGCCTTCAAAGCTTCAGGCATGTAACCGTTTCCCCAGTATTCTCTGGACATGCAGTAGCCGATGAGGGCTTCATCTGTTATCTCACGGAGACTTACAACGGAGATGTTTCCTATGAGTTTTCCGCTCTCTTTTAAGATCATGGCCCAGTTGAAATAGTCTCCGTTCTCATACTGGGGGATCCATTCGTTGAGAACATATCTCGTAACTTCAACGCTCTCGTGCGGGGGCCAGGTCAGGAACCTGCAGACTTCAGGATCGTTGCACCAGCCGTTAAACATGGCATCAGCATCTTCTATTACGAATCGTCTTAATACGAGCCTCTCGGTCTCCAAAACTCTTGTGCCTGTCTTGTTCATGTCATTTCTCCCCGAGCCACTGAATGAATGCTGTCTTGTCGTTAGAGTTATATCCTGCATTCTGATAGAAACGGAGTGTTGATTCCCTCTTGGATCCTGTCAGAAGCATCATCTTATAGCAGTTATTGTCAGAAGCGATCTTTTTCGCATAATCCAGACACTCGGTAGCGTAACCCTTCTTGCGGTAATCAGCATGAGTCACGACATTCTCGACAAAAGCATAAGGCCTTATGCCTCTTGTAAGATTTGGGATTATCACGCACACGCAAGAGGATACGAGCTTGCCGTCGATCTCTTTAACAATGATGTGGTGATTGGGATCGTTCATTATCTGTTCCCAGGTTTTGGCAAGGTGATCGTCATGCTCGGGAATGCCCTCTTCATGAAGGTTCAGATAGAGTTCCAATAATGCATCCAATTCGTCTTTACGTGCTTCGCGAACCATGACAGCATATCCTTTCAATACTTTAATTGAACTATAACATAATTATCGCTCAAGAAATGCTATAAGATGAGGCAGCACCTGCTCTGCTTCTTTCCTTCCCATCTGATATGCTCTTTCAAGTTCTTCAGGATCTCTTTCCGTCCTGCCGATGCCGATGGGCTCCGGCGGCCTGATAACAAACGCAGTACCTTTGATCTCACGTTCTTCGATCTCTTCAACCTGCCTGTTATAGACTTCGTGGCGCTTCATCATGCCTTCCGCGATCGCAGGATATTCTCTGAGTGCAAGCTTCATAAGGGATGAAGCCTTTTTCTTTACGTATCCTTTAGGCTGTGTGAGCACGATGACATTGCGGTCATATCCGATGCTCTCCATGAACTTATAGGGGATGGAATCGGCGATCCCGCCGTCCAGATAATAACTGCCTTCGATCTCAACGGGAGTGGACACGATGGGCATCGATGCCGAAGCCCTCATCCATTTAAGATCCGGTTCGCCGCCGTCCGTGCATTTATGGTAAACACACCTGCCGGTCTTAACATCTGTCGCGCCGATATAAAACTCCATCGGATCGTTCTTGAATGTCTCGCGGTCGAAAATATCAAGCTCATCAGGCAGTTCACGGTAGCAGAAATCCGCGCCGTAAAGGTCACCTGTCTTAATGAGCGACCTGTAGCTGCAGTATCTGGGATCTTTGCAGAATCTCTTGTTATATCTGATCGGTCTTCCGATCTGTCTTGATTTGTAATTGCACCCGAAAACAGCGCCTGCCGAGATACCGCATGCACCTTCGAACCAAATATCATTTTCCATGAGGACGTCTATTACGCCGCAGGTGAACATCCCGCGCATTGCGCCGCCTTCCAAAACCAGTCCTGTCCTGTTACCCAATTTAATTTCCCCGTTTACTGTTTTCTGAAATCGATCCTCTGAAGGGCTTTGCCGTTCGGGAGCGGATCCAATTCGTTAAGTATTTTACAATATCCGATCTCTTTCATTGAAGTGATGAGTGCATTTTCCTCCATCTGGCAGTGCACTTCATCGAGCCTGTCAAATGCGTGCAGATACGGCGAATCCGACACCCACTGCGCTTCGTCGGTATTGATCTGTATAACGCAGGAAACATATTCAGGATCTATCTTCTTTATTGCCTTTTGAAAAGCCTCATAACCGATGTATTCGATCAGGAGATTTGCGATAACAAGTTCTGAAGAAGGGAGCTTTTCAGGCTCTGTGATAAGGTCGATGCAAAGGCACTCCAGTATGCCTGCAAGATCCTTATAACGCTCTTCGACGGTCTTTAAATATCCTTCGTTGATATCGATGCCGTAGACTTTTTCGAGCTTGCCGGATCTGACATGCTCAAGGCCGTTGCCGCCTGCAATGCCCAATACCATAGCAGTCTTGACCGGATAATCGGAAAACTGTTTCTTCATAAGAGAATTCATGGTCTGGAGCTGGTTTACAGACTCCAGACTCATGTGATTCTCGTAATCGCTTAAAGATATCTCTTCCCAGGGATTGTTCATAAGTCTTCCCTTCTGATGACGGATACGTGCGTGATGCCGTTTGCCTCATCGGGATACTCTTTGCAGAAGTGCATGCCGATGGATTCGGCAGTCTTGAAAGATCCTTCGTTAGTGTACTTGCAGTATGAATAGATCGCAGGATATTCCGTGTTCGCGAAAGCCCAGTCACGCACTGCGGCAGCAGCTTCCTTTGCATAGCCTTTGCGCTGCTGATCGCGTCTTATGTGATAGCCGATCTCAGGCAGCATCTCGCCTTCGATATTCTGGAGAGTAAGACCGCAGTCGCCGATCATCTCACCGGTCTCTTTGAGGCATACAGCCCACAGACCGAAACCGTCATTTGTATAACGGTTCATGTTGCGCTCGATCCAGGATCTTACCCTCTCCTCATCAAAGGTATAGGGATAGTGCTGCATGATCTCCCTGTCTGCCAGAACCTTATAGAGAGCATCGAAATCGTCCATGCTCATCTCGCGTAAAAATAATCGCTCTGTTTCCAAGATCTTTTTCATGTCTTCCATATCCCTTTAGAGACTGGCGGCAAACACTTCATATGTTGCATTCAAATTGCCGTCTTTATCAGTTACTTCTATAACGTAAACTTGCGTTGATTCCTGCTTTATCTCGAGTGTCCAGCCGTCTTCAAGAGCGATATTATCCGATGAATAATACATCTTTTCGGTGTCGATCATCCTGAAGATATAAAGTCCGTTGTCGCCCGGCTTATCGATCCCCGCCTGGCAGCTCTCATCAACTGCGGTCTTGATGGTCGGAGTTCCCCAGACGGTCGTTTTGCGGTTTGCTTCCGTATCAGACAATACCCAGATGCTCGCTTCATTTACGCGGTTGATTATGGTGACCGTTCTGTCGCAAGCTGTAGTTGCAGTAGTCTCAGACTCCTTTGTAGTATTGCAGCTGCAAAAAACCATAAGCGTAAAAAGACAAAGTAGAACCGGTATTATTTTTCTCATGATCATTTCTCCTGCAATATTGCTGTGCTCCAATATCCTGTAAGTCTTTCAATATTCCATGCGGCATTTGCCGGACTCGTTGACGGCAGGCAGACGGCCTTAATACCGGTTTTTTGCTCGGTATATTTCTTATAAAACTTCTCAGCCGTTTTACCGTTTACGAAGATCCTCGTCACCTTAGAGCTGCTAAGTATAACCGAAATGTCGTTTGCTGTCACGTTTTCGATGCTCGAATCAGAAGATCCTGTAATGTCGCAGGATCCTATAACATCCCACATGGCGATATGATGCTTCTTCAAAAATGCTTTTTTCTCCGGGATGGTTAACGGTACTTTGTCTTCGAAAACAGCTGCTATCACCTTCCAATAACGGTTCTGCGGATGGCCGTAAAAGAACATCTGCTCCCTGGATTTGACCGAAGGAAAGCTGCCCAGGATAAGGATATTCGAATCCTTGTCATAAAATGGCGGAATAGGATGTATGATGTGCTCTTTCATGGGATCTTCTCAGTGTGTTCTCTCACTGTTGGCAACTTCATACGCGAAATATTCGTGGTCAAATTCATAGCCGAGCTTCTCTGCCAGTCGTACGGACATCATGTTGTGCGCATCCCAACTGGGGTATAAGCCCTCTTCAAGACACCTTAAGATCAAGGCAGAGCAGGAGACAAGCGCAAGATGCTTTCTTCTTTCGGACTCTATCGTGTCGACTTCGATCTCAATGCCTTCGTTATAGCGGGTATAGGAAGATGCTCCTGAGACGAACTTTCCGTCCTTTAAGATCATGACGCCTCTTCCTAATTCAAGATATCTTTCCTTGCTCCCGAAAACAGCAACAAAATCAGCCGTTACAGGGTTTTCCCAGCACAGATCATAGAGCTTGTCATCGATGTTTTTGAGTTTGTATCCTTCAGGCAAAAGCTCCAGATTTTTCTTCAGCGCTTCGACATCAAAACTGGTGTCTTTCTTTATTGCATATCTGGTGACTTTATTGGCGCCCGGGTAAACCTTTTCGATCAGTTCGGCCCAGGCTTTATTCTGAGGCACCATTATTACAAATCCGTCAGGCTTATTCCTTACCAGTTCCTCATCAGGCTCGCCTGCGTAAAAACCGAAAACACCGGTAAAAGCAAATGCTGATACCGGGTTTTCGAGATCGGTTACATAGATTTTGCCCATGACTTTCTGGAGCGCGGAATAGATGAGCGTCTCTTCCCAGCCGTCGAAGATCTTTTGAGCTTTGGATGTGTCTTCGAGTTCAAATACCATATTATCCTCCCGTCAAAGGAGGATCTTTTCCTGCCTCGCTGTTCTCCCGAATGCCGGCTCCAGATACTCCTTTATATCCATATTAGCATAATCCCCGTTCGGGCGTGATTGAGGGATCTGCCGTTATCCTGAAGATATATGGCTTTGAACCTGTTGTCTCCCCTTTTAGTCTATGAATCTGGGAGCTATTTCTCCGGTTATCGCATTAAACCTGAGCTCGTATTGTTTGTTGTTTTCTTTTACCCAGACTGCCCAGTAAAGCTCAACCGGTTTGCCGTCATTCTTATCTTTGGAATAACCATGCGTTGCAAATAGCTTAGCCTTTGTAACAGTGCATTTGGAGCTTCCTGATTTGTAATCCAGATAATCGGATACGTTCTGGGCAATCTCGTCAAATGACAACAGTTTTTCTGTGGCTTTAGACTGTTCATAGGTGCAATATTCCTGCCATGCCTCGACAACATTAATACCGTCTTTGTTATAGATGATTACTGTATAGACATCACTTAACGCATGGAAGGATCCGGGCCACAGGAAACAGCCCATTGGCGATACGGTTATTCCCTGTACACTCTGCTTTACGACAAACATATAAGCATCGTCATCAGCAGTCCAGTTCCTGACCTTAACCTCTTTGCACCACGAATCTGACATGTCTGTTCCTTTTAACAGAGTCTCATGATCCAGATAGTACGTATCCACTGTTGTTCCCGTTTTTAAGTCTATTCCATATTTCCCGAAAATATCTGCGGCCTTATTAAAACTCTCTTCCGCGGTTCCAAATGCAAATGTCTTAGGTTTTGTATAAAGATCAAGATTGTAATTATCGCTCTCGAAATCAAGGGTTACCGAATCTAAATACGGTACTGTGTATTTGATAAAACTGATGCTGCTGTCTACCGAACTGAAACAGTACAGCCACTTATCGTTTTCATCGAAGCAGTATATCTCTTCTGTTTCTTTGTTCTCTTTATAAGGACGGCCGTTCAATGTGTCCATAACAAACTGTCTGTATTTGGCATCAAGCTTCTTTGCCTGCGTCTTATGGAAAACAACCTCCTCAGGACAGTCCAGTTTGCTTATATCAAAGGTGCAGTTACCGATCTTTTTCTTGTAAGACTGAGGGAAAGTATTGACGATCTCTTCCACGTCTTCTTCCTCAGTTGTAGGCGTAGTATTTTCCGTTGCTTCTGAGGTTGCTTCTGAGGTTATATCTGAAACCGTATTTGAAGTTGTAACAGGAGTTTCTTCAGTCTCTGAAACGATGGGCTCTGATTCTTTGGCGGTTGTTAAACTCGCAATACCGATTTCCGTAATAGCAGGATCGATCATGGAACAGCCGGAGATCATCAGGACTGCTGCCATGCTTAATGCGAGTGCTTTACGGCTGTTTTTGGCAGGCTTTTTAATGTTTAAGATCCTCTTTTTCATCATCTTATATCCGCCGCTCATGCCCGTTGAAACAGTAAATCCGTAACCGGCTTTGGAACTCTTTTTCAAAAGACCTAATAATGTCTCCACATATCCTGCTGAAGCATGCCTTCCGCAGACTTTTAATACCTCTTCATCACAGGCCAGTTCACAGTCACGTCCTGACAAAAGGAATGCTGCCCAGATGACCGGGTTATACCAGTTAAGGATCAGTACAAGATATCTGACAGATACCCAGATATGGTCTCCGTGCTTATGGTGGCAGGCTTCATGGCAAATGGTGAATTTGCTTATCTTTTCTGAAGACTTATCAACATAGATGCTGTTGAATAAAAGGAAAGGTGCACCCTTGTGCCTTATGCTGTAGATCTTAAGACCGCTCTCAGGATCCCTGCCTACATATTCTCTCTTGCGCCTGCAGTAAGAAATGAAGCCTATGTTATAAGCTGCTAAAGCAATCAGGAGCAAAGCAGTAACAGAAATATAAACATATTTAAGCCATGTAAATCCGGAAGGAGTGTCATCTTCTGCAGGCGCAACAGTACCTGCGGCTTCTGCAGAAGAAGTAGTTCCAGAAGCCTTGATCTCTCTCATATGTTCACGGTCAGCAACAAGATCAAGATCATTCAGCATATCGTGATACATATACTGGTCGCCGATCTTCTGGGGATCCATCTTTTCGCCGTCAACCATGACGTATTCCGGAATATCCCGCCTTGTCACATCAGCAGGCACTTCTTCAGAAGATATCTTCGTGTCTGCATTCCCGGACATTGCCGGAATATTGATCTTGATAAAAGGCAGCAAGATCATGCATATAGGGATGATGAGCCATATCGCATACTGGTACTTTTTAAGGATCTTTCCGCTTGCTAAGGCTCTGATAATGATTACGCCGATAGAAATCAGCGATATTCCGATAATATAACGCAGCATGAGTTTAGTCCTCCAAGAATAGTTTTCTTAATTCTTCGATCTGTTCTTCGGAAAGTCGTTCTGAAGTAACCAGATTTGAGATCAAGAGTCCTGCATTTCCGTTATAGACTTTGTCCAGAAGCGATGAGACTTCTTCGTTCTCAGCTTCCGACTTGTCTATGGCAGGAGAAAAGATCTTGGTCCGGCCTTCCTGAACATAAGTAACTGCGCCTTTTTCTGTCATTCTCTTAAGCAGCGTGATGACAGTGTATTTGGTCCATCCTGTGCTGCTTTTTAGTTCTTTCGTGATCTCTGAAATCGTCATGGGATTTTTGTTCCACAGACAATTTGCAATCTTCCATTCTGAATCTGTTAAACGCATAAACTAATTCTCCTAATTATCCTTTGGTGGACAGCTGTCCACTCACAATATAAACCGATGGTGGACAATCGTCAACCTAATAACGGAGATCTAATTGTGGCAATTTTCCGCGGAATGGAAATTAACTGTACGCAATCCGTTTTTGCGGATGTCATTCAATTCCTCAGCGGTCAGACATCCTGACTGATACAAGCGTAAATACTCTTTGGAAACGTCAGAATCAAATATCAGAACATCATCCGAATTGATTGTCACATTGACGCCTTTGCGGTAAAGCTCGCCTATCGGATGGTTTTTCATATCGGATATACGTCCCAAAAGGACATTACTGGTCGGTGTAATGTTCAGTCGGATATTACGCTCAACAAGAAAATCAATGACGCTCTCATCCTCGACTGCAGCAATGCCATGCTGCACTTCCTGTAAGTGCAGTACGTTAACGGCAGTAACAATATCCTTGGCAGTTCCCCATTCACCGACATGCGCCTTAAGAACAAGTCCGTTATCTGCGGCCTTTTCGTAAATGGGAATGAAGTTATCTATGGGCTGCGCCATCTCGTCGCCATAAAGATCTATCGAATAGAATTCTTTATGACCCCAAAAATGCTTTAAACATTCCTCAAGATAATCGATAGGACAATGGCGCGAAAGGCCGATCTGCAGGCGCAGTTCTATTTCAGGGGCGACCCTATCGTTAGCTTCTTTAAATGCAGCAATCAGTTCTTCAACATCGTTATTGAAATACTCATTAAGCCCCCAAACATCTTCGCCGATCTCAAGTACGGTTACCCCGTCTCTTTTAGCCTGTTCAAATGTCGCTTCGATCAGGAGTTTTCTTCCTTCCGGGGTGTTAAAACGGTTTCCGATATATTTAGCGCTCCAGGCATCCATTTCACTCATGGAATTAAGCGGGCCTGTGACGGATTCTATTTCATATCCCGTTTTCGAAAAGATATATTCTCTTGAGCCGCCCAAAACAAAATGGTTATGCAGATCTGATTTCGGAAAGCTCCGGATCAGATCCAAATCGCCTTGCTTAATTGCCTCTATAAAACCGTAATCTTCGTTCATACAGATATCATCAATACAACCGTCGAAAAGCTTTTTGCTTTAATTGTATCTTCCAGTTCGTAGATCATTTATTTCCATTCCCCTGACCGTCAACAGATTTTTGCCAACTCATACTTACGATTGGATCATTGCAAACCGGATTCTCCAGAACACCTGAGAGTTCAGGCTGCATTTTTCCATTCCTATCAAACATCGACACATGTTCATAAAAATACCCGTCTTTGAATGTGCCCCAGTTTCTTATATGAGACAGATTTGCTTTATCAAATCCCAAGTCTTTTGCCCATTTTATAAAATCCGGTATTTCCTTGTAATTGGCCTTCTGAACGATCATTATTACCGTAACATTATGAACTTTATTGTCTTTCCGAAGCGTCGAAAGGAATTTCATATTATCCATTAACTGATCGAAATTTCCGCCGCATCTGACCTTGTCATACGTCTCCTTGGTGGCAGCATCTACGGAAACCATAAAGCTTATGTCTTCATATTTCCCTTCAAGTTTCTCCCACTCTTTAGGCGTAAAAAGAGTCCCGTTTGTCATTATGACAACACTTTTCCTCTTAGCTCCGGCTTCATACAAAACCCTCTTATAATTCTCCGAGAGAAAAACCTCTCCGCCGCCGCCTACGAGTAATGTGTGAGCATTATCAAGCCAGCCTGCTTCGGTCAGATCATCTATACAGGATCTGATCTCCAATGCCGCGTTCTCATCATTCTTGGCATAAATATTTTTCCTGCAGGAAGGGCAATGAAGATTGCATGCATAATCACTGGCAAAATTAAGCTTAAGCGGATGATCCGTTATCTTTGGATCCTTGCGTTCGAGCAACGCTGACTGATCCTTCTTCCCTGCAAGCATTCCGCACGCTTCTCTGGAACAGAACGTGTAGGTGTTATTTACAACAGACAATCGGATTATTCTTGCAAGCGGAGAATTCCATATCTTTGAAGTGTCCGTAACGCCTATATTTCCGCAGCTGATATTCAGATAATCAGGGCAGTCACAAAGCCTTGTTGTACCAGACTTTCCAACCCATAACGTGTTATACGGAATCTCACATGCACAGCCATTCTGCCTTCTGTCAAAATAAGTTGCCCTCATATACAGGGATGCCATCGAATGAGCTTTTAATTCTTCCACGGTAATTACTTTATTGCCGGCAGAGGGATTGTCTTTTTTATATCTTATGGCATCAGAAATATTGAAAAAGCAGATATGGTTGTATTTCTCATAATGATTCTTCCTTGCCCGGATCTGGGGCAGTGCTTCAAACAAGCCGGGAATCAGATATAAGGCATAAACCATTCTTTGTATCATCCCGTTATCACTTGAAGACAAAAAGGTTCCGTAACGCCCCTTCAAAACGTCTTTATGCTTGTCTTCATACAAGATCTTTCCGTGCTTTGCAGCATATCCGAAAATTATTGATTTAAGCGATTCCTTCATATTGCCCGGATAAGCTATGAAGGCAATCTTACTATGCTTCCAATCATCAAGTAACGGAAACAGATCATCCGCAAAGCAATAATCTTTCTTATAGGTCAAGTCCAGACTTTTCAGAATCTTTGCAGCATCAGACCGATCATAAGTGCAACAAACAAGATAGTCAGTTGGGTGATTGGTATCAAAACGATAATTGCTGTCATCATTGAAATATACAGCAGTGCTGTCTATATTAAGTTTGTCGGAAAAAATAAAACGAAAATCCTCAACAAGTTTGCGACAATCGTCTCCGATCCCAATTATCCCGATGTGCTTATTTTTCAGGTCCATGGATTATTCTTTCCTTATTCACTCTTTGAGTTCTTATCGTTCAAATTGTTCCCGTTATCAATAATATCTATATACTCATAGTTTTCATTTCTGCTGTGCTTATAAAGATTGCTTATGTAGCTTACAGATGATTTCCCGGCAACCAAACCGTCGCATAAGCTTAAAGTGTACATATCTCTTGCAATTTCATAACCCAGCAGATAATGATGGCACTCTCTGTCACTTTCAATGAAGGCAACAGAAGTATCTCCGTTACTGCGAAAAACATCTGTATGCTGTAATAACTCAATGTCTTCAAAATTTTCTCTGATCCTGTCGCAAAACGAAGCATCATCTGTTGCAAGAAAAACAGCATCAAAATGGCCTGAGTCTGTCGCCCTTTTAATAGCCCCTAACATTTGCTCTGTATCAACAAATACGGGATGTTTATTATACCCCTGCTTAAAGTCTGTTCCCCTGAAATGAACACCAAGTATCCTTTTGCCGTTGTCTTTGGCTCTTTTTAAGATTCCTGCTGCCTCACTGACAATATCAGGCTTTAAGACCAGGTACTTGTTTATGATAGGAGAGCATGCCTGAAACAGGTTTTCATCAAAATAGTTTTCTTTTGAATATGCATTCAAGCCCTGGTATTCCTTAATAGTCATCATATGATAGTACTTGGAATAACAAACATGTAATGCGGCGTTCTCATCATATCTTTTATCCGGAACCTGAAAATAGTATTCCCAGGGATTGCTGATTTCTTTACTCTTTTGCTCATCATAATATAGATAGTTTTCCGTTAGTTTTATTACCGGTTCAAAACCATGCTCTTGGGCATAGATCAGAAATCCAATGACAAATCTGATAGTTGCACAAAAACCTTCATGATTGGAGTTCTCTCTTATCACATATATTATTTTTCCGTAATCCTTGCTGCCATTCTTCTTAATATCCAAATATTCATTCTGAGGATCATCAAACATCGACAATACTCTTTGTATGTAGACAGTATCTCTGTGTATTACACGATCTAATGTGCGTAATAACAAAAACACTCCCGGTAACTTGGTTCTGATCCTTTTTTTTATGTTCCTTTTCATTTATTCTTTACCGTCCATTTTAATACGGGAGCGCATGTTCCTGACCTCTTCAAAGTCCAAAACGGTGAATTGCTGAGACCACCTTGGATATATAGTTTTAAACATGGAGAATCTTCTTCCGGATTAACGATCCACTGAATATAGTGCAAGGTTGCCGATAGATAAATATTATATTCGCCCTCATTCAGAAAATGTTTTGGAATCTCGCCAGACAGTATATTTCTGCCCGGTTTCAGGCTTGAATTCTCATTGTAATCGTCCGATAAGTAGGACCAATATACGACTGCTCCATCCGAATCGCATATTGCATATCCTATCGTAAAGGAATGATGTATCTTCTTCATGTTCAGTTCAATCTGAACGAATGCCGAGTCGTCATTGCTCATTGGCTGAGCAAGACCGTTCCCATCCTGATCAACAAGCTGAAAATTCAGCAATTCGAAAAATTCGTTATCATAATGAGACAGATCTTCAATATTCTTTTTGTCATGCAGGTTGCTCTGATATTTCGTGATGCACTCATCAATTCTACCCTGGTGAACTATTTTGCCCTTTTCTAACAAGATTCCATCTTTACATAAGGCTTTCACTGCATTCATGCGGTGGCTTACAAAAAGCACAGTCCTTCCCTGCTTGCTGCTCAGATCGTTCATCTTGCCCAAAGCCCGTTTCTGGAATTCCGCATCACCTACGGCAAGTACTTCATCGGCGATCAGGATATCGCTCTCGAGATTTGCCGCTATGGCAAACGCAAGGCGCACATACATGCCGCTCGAATACCTTTTTACAGGAGTATCTATGTGTTCATTGATCTCGCTGAAGGCAATGATCTCATCAAGTTTGTCATTGATCTCTGCACGCTTCATTCCAAGAATTGCGCCGTTTAAATATATATTCTCTCTGCCTGTCATCTCAGGATGGAAGCCGGTTCCCACTTCAAGTAAGCTTGCAACATTTCCCCTGATTCCAATACGTCCCTTGGTGGGAGCCGTAACCCGGCTTAATATCTTTAATAGCGTGGATTTGCCGGCACCGTTCTTGCCGATAATACCGATTCTGTCGCCCTGCTTAATCTCGAAATTGATATCATCCAGAGCCCAGAAGCCGGTCTTGTCCTTCAGTTCCTCGCCGATCTTCAGCGTTTTGTCTTCTTTTCCGAGTTTTCGGGACATCCAAGATCTGGCATCAGAATAAAACATACCGGTATTGATCTGTCCCAGTCTGTAATATTTGCCTATATTCTCAGCTTTGATTACCACATCATCCATAAGCTATATCACGTCCACAAATACTTTCTCATTCTTGTTAAACAAGAGGATTCCCGCCAAAAAGAAAATAACCGTACATCCGATGCTGTACAGAATCATGAACAGGGATACTTCCGATGTGCCGAAACACAGATTTCTGAAGCACTCCAAGATTGCCGTAACCGGATTAAACACGAAGAACGGCATGAATCCGTCTGACACTTCGGAAAGAGGATACACAACCGGTGCCGCATACATGAACAGCGACAGAAAATACTCCAGAGCCTTGGCCAGATCTCTGTATCTCGTGGTAATTGAAGAGACTATCAGTCCGAGCCCGGTCGACAACAATGCTATCCAGAGAACAACCAGAGGAAGCAATAACAATTTAAGAGAAGCGAATCCGGCATAACCGTTAAACAAGAATACAAGATAAACAATGACAAAAACGGCGAACTGAATCATGAACTTGATAAGTTCACTGATTATGAGCGCAATAGGTACCGTCAGTCTCGGGAAATAAACTTTGCCGAAAATATCCTTGTTCGAATAAAAGACTCTTGCCTGGCTTGTAAGTAAACTGGTGAAAAAAGACCAGAGTATGATTCCGACAGAGTAAAAAAGGACCGGCGGAACGCCTTCCGTGCCAATATTTGCCACGTGCCGGAAAACAATGATAAACATGATGGTCGAAAATATTGGCTGAAAAAGATACCACAGAGGGCCAAGGATCGTCTGTTTATACGTTGTGGCAATATCTCTTCTCACAAAAAGGAGAATCAGATCCCTATACTCCACAATCTGTTTCAGGCCGACGGAAAAAGGGCTCTGCTTCGCTTCTATCACCGTATCCCATTGATAATCGTCAAAGTTCATAGATCAGCTGTAACCCTCTTCGTTAAATCGCCATAAACTCTGATTCAGCCTTCGCGATGTTTCCAGAGCGCAGCGCTCTAAATGCACCATGGTAGCGTTCTTCAAGATACCGTTCATCCAATTCTAAGACATCTAAAAGATTATGATACACTTCCCGTGCAAGAACATCAAACTCCGGAGAGCCCTTAAGCGCCATAAGTCTAAGCATAATGACATACCCTGCCAGCCACTTGAATGTATCGCTATATGTCTCATAAAAGCCTCTGTTTTTGAGCTCGTCCAAAATCGCTCTAAGGGCATAAGTGCAGTCCAGAATGTTCTTCCCGGAATTGCCTTGCAGACTGCTTTTATTCCCTACTCTGTAATCCACAAAGATTCTGTTCAGGAACAGGATGCGGCCCGCTTCCACACTTGTAAGCCTGGAAAAATATTCGTCATTAGTATTCTTCAGAGCCTGAAACCTGACATCTGTTCCCCTTAAGAATTCGGTCTTATAGAACTTATTCCACGGCATTCCGTGATCCGCCTGAAACAGTCTGTCCGCAATATCAGCAGGAGAGATCACCTTATTCATCGGCACCTTAAGAATTTTTGCCGAGAAATCAGTATGTATGCGTTTCTCTCCGGCAAACTTCTCATAACCGAAAAATACAATATCCGTATCTTTTTTGACAGCTGTTTTCACCAGGATCTTCACGGCCTTTTTCCTGAGAATATCATCTGCATCAAAGAACAGGATATATTCTCCCGCGGCAGTATCCATTCCAAGATTCCTTGCCATTCCGGCACCCTGGTTTTCCTGGGAAAGGAGGATAACTCTGGGATCTTTGCTTTTCGCACTCTGCAAAATTTCCAGGCTGTTATCCGAAGAGCCGTCATCGACACAGATGATCTCCAGGTTTTCGTATGACTGCCCAAAGACAGATTGAAGTGTCTCTTCCAAGTGTTTCTCCGCGTTATATACGGGAATAACTATGCTTACTAACGGTTCCTTTGCGGCCCGCAAGATGTGTTTCTTTCCCTTGGAGACCATTAATGCTGCTCTTTTCCATTTAAGCAAAGAGAAAAGGATAAGAAAAAACTCTCCCTTTCCGTTCTTTTCGGCATTTTTGTCCTTCAACGGATATTTCAGGATAAATCTGATGATCTTCCGGTATTCTTCGTCATGAATTATCTGTGAGACTAAGGATAAATTCTCACGGCTTATGGGGCCTTCAACAAGGTTCTCAAAAATGTAAGTATATATCCCGTAGAAATAAACCTTGTAAATATGGTGAACGGCCAGAAGTCTCAACTGCTCATCCGTTATCTTTCCTGATAATTCCAGGTTAACCCTGAGCAATCTTCTGATTCCGTCAAAAGCTCCCTTCTGAACCCCGCCGGTAAGACCGCCTTCACGTACTATGTAATGGTATAGAGGTTCATCCACAAAGGAGATTCTCGGATTGTTATCAAGATAATATTGGATACAGAAAATACTGTCTTCACAGGTGGATATGCTCTCGTCAAAAAAGTGCCTGATCTTCTCCCTTACATACAACTTGTTCCATAAAATGCATAGAAGATCCTGTCTGAGAGCTTCGTACACAATATCGCCGGTAAGAAAATCTTTGTGGATATGAAGCGATTTTCTGCCGTCGCGGATCTCCTCATAGCCGCAAACGGCAAGCCCGGAATCATTTTCTATGAGCGAATTGCGCAGTTTTTCCAGAAAGGATTCATCGATACGATCGTCTGCATCAATAAAGCTTACATATTTTCCGGCCGCCTCGCGGATCCCCAGATTCCTAGCAGCGCTGACTCCGCGGTTTTGCGTATGAAAAACCCTTATCCTTGCATCAGACACTGCCATGTTATCGCATATAATTCCCGAACCATCCGTGGAGCCGTCATCTATCAATATTACTTCGAAATCACGGAACGTCTGACCAAGAACGGAATCCAGGGTCTTAGCTATATATTTCTGCTTATTGTATACGGGAATGACGATGCTTATTTCACACATGTGTTTTTACCATTTCATTCTTGTCTGAATACCAGCCGCGCCGGGGAGAATAAAATTTCTCACCCAAAACCGCTATTGCGATCCTTCTTATCAAATAATACAAGGAAATTGCAAGGATCTGCAGATGCGGAACAACAATTCTCTTCATGCCGTTCTGCTTTCTTGATTCATTGAATTCCTTTTCTCTTTGCAATGCCCTTTTATCGCTGATCCCGCCGAGCCGGAAAACACAGAAAATCATATCCGATTTCTTAAACCTTTGTGCGCCGGATACATATAATTTCAGGAACAGATCAAAATCTGCAGCGATTATGTATTTAGTGTTAAACGTATATCGCCTGACTATATCAGTTCTGGTAAGAGAAGCCTGATGACAAATCGGATTGGTGTTTTTAAACTTCGTAAGACTGCGTCCTATTAACAGCTTATACTTGCCATTGTCGAGCAAAGCAGTATCGCCGTACAATATGTCATATTCATCCGATACCTCTGTGGAAAGCCTGCTCAAGACCTTCCCGTCAAACAGAGCATCTCCTGCGTTGATAAATATGATCCATTCACCTTCTGCATACTTTGCAGCTTGATTCATTGCATCATAGATTCCATCATCACTTTCAGAGATTATCCGGTAAGATATGTTTCTGTCTTCAAAACAACCTGCATATTTACGAACGATCTCCAGAGTGGAATCAGCAGAACCGCCATCCTTGATCAAATACTCAAAATCAGCATAATCCTGATCCAAAATGGACTTAATTGTATATTCAATATCCTTTTCCGCGTTAAAACATGCGGTTACTACAGATATAAGGGGCTTTTTATTCATAATGGTCATATAAAACGATAGATAAACGATAACAGGCCAAAAGAAATATATGACAATATGCAGGCTCCCTTTGTTTTAGCGGAAGCTTCACGGTCATGCAGAACATCTTTCCGATATTCCTTAATGATCTTTTTGGTCTCTGCTCTTAATTCATTACCCTTCGAATCAATATGTTTTTTCGAATTCAAATAGACAAAAAAAGCATTATTAACAAGCAAAGCATCAGAGGAAGCCGCATACTGCGGATATTTGTCATGGCATGTATTGGATATTTCTTCACATAAACGCAATACATCCATAAGATCCTCTGCCCTTTTTAAACCTGTGATACTGTCTTCATGCCTTACGTAATAATACAAAAATTCAGGAACGACCGTTACATATTCGTCTTTTCCTGCCAGGTATTCGAAAACATAGAAAATGTCTTCACAATAATTGAACTCACGGAAAATATGTTTAATATCACAGGTTTTATATAATTTACCCCAGCATGATTCACCTTCGATCCTGCTATAAAATGTGTCTTTTATAAAATCGTTTGCAAGACACTGGTGTTCTCCGTAAAGTTTTCGTTTTGACAATTTGCCGTCTCTGGAATTATATGAATTGCATATTGCTAGAACACTGTTGTTCTTTTCAATAGCTTCAACCAGTTTCTCTACATAATCCGGCATAACATAATCATCCGAATCAATAAAGGTTATATACTCTCCCTTTGCTATCTTGATTCCCTGATTTCTCGCAAGTGCAACTCCCTGATGTTCTTCGTGTATCACACGGATCCTTGGATCAGCTTGCATATACTTATCGCACAGATTCCCGGAGGAATCATTTGATCCGTCATCCACCAGAATGATATCCAAATCTGAATATGTCTGGGAAAGAACGGAATCAACACATTTATTCAACGTCTTGATCCTGTTAAAAATAGGAATAATAACTGTAACCATCAAAACACCCGACTGAATCGTATTTTTTTGTTGAATGGTGAAATAATTCTGCGTGTTGCCCAAGAATTACCTTCTGCATACTGCAAAAGACATAACACAAAAAATATATTCACGTAAATCCAAACCCTTATCTTCGGAAATTATACCATAAAAATGGCAGTTATCACCTGTCCATTTCCTTGACTACTGACCATCCTGAGTGCTTTTTGATAGAATAACCGCCGTCTCTATATGGCTGCTGTTAGGGAAAAGGTCTACAGGCGTTACTTCTTCGATCTTATACTCCCTGGTGATCATCTTAAGATCTCTGGCAAGGGTTGCCGGATCACATGATATATAGCAGATTTTCGGAGAATTAAGCTCCATAACCTTCTTTACTACGCCGATATCAAGGCCCTTTCTCGGAGGGTCGACGATTATTACGTCAGGCGGCAGGATCTTTCCGCTCTTAATGAGCTGGGCAAAATCCGCTTTGAGCACATCTTTGCAGATGAATTCGCATTCAGAAGCTTCCTGCTCGTCCAAAGACAAAGATCTGTTTATCTTGGCTGATTGGATAGCTTCAGGAACGACTTCGATTCCAAGGAGCTTTTGGCCCTTCTGCTTAACAGCCAACCCTAATGTTCCGCATCCGCAGTAAAAGTCATAAATAACCCTGGATCCGCTGCATGCCTGGGATGCTTTATTCGCGAGCTTTTCAGCCTGTTCGGTATTAACCTGGAAGAACGATCCGGCCTTGATCCTGAAGGTCCTGCCGCAGAAGGTCTCATCGTAGTAATCGATGCCTGAATAGATGGTCCTGACGCCTGTCCTCGTTCGTTTGGAAGTTTTGCTGGGACTTATTCTGAACAGGAATCCGTTCAGCACATATCCGTTATCTTCACAGGTGTCGCAGATGTTGTCGAAAAGGTGAGTCGTCTCAAAATACCTCTCAGCATCTCTTAATATCACTTCGTGAGGACCGTCCTGCGAGCTCACGAACTCAACGAGTATCTGCTTCGTTCTCAGTGATCCCCTTAATACCAGTCCGTCAAAGAGCCTCGTGGGTGCACGGTCAAAACAGCCGCGGGCCATATCCTTTATCTTTTCAAAGATCTCATATTCAATGAGCTCACTGTCGTAGTCACCCAAAGTATCAGACTTTCCGCAGAGAAGTCCGACCTCACCATCCCTTATCGCATACTGCATATGGTTTCTGTATCTTAAAGGTTTTTCGGCGCCCAAAACTGGCCTGAAAACAGCCTTTAACAGGTCCTCATCAAAGCCTCCGATCCTCGTAAGACAGTCCCTTACGCGGGTTTCCTTGAACTTTAACTGGGCTTCGTACGACAGGCACGCAAAAGGCAGACCGCCGCTCACTTCATCAGCTGGTCTGAAGGGTGCAGTCCTGTCCGGAGACTCCTTAATAACCTCAACTGCATTGCAGACTGCGTACTTGGAGGTCTCGTTTTCGAGTTCGCACAGGCAGACCTCGCCCGGGAACACTCCGGAAACGAAACATGTCTTGCCCGAAGGAAGGCTTCCTATGCCCTGTCCTTCGCTGCCCAAAGCCGTGATCTTAACCTCTATAAGCTCCAATGGGACCTCCCCCTCTTAGCCTTTGCCTCATATTAGTAATATAATTATATGCAAAATCGTAGTAAAATATGCTGAATTTTGTTTTAAGGAGACGTTTAAATTGCCGCAAAGCAGTGAAAACAGAAAACAAAGATCGTCAAAGCCTGTAGCGCCCGAAAACAGCGCTCTTGCAGACGAGCTTAGAAGCCAGCTTAAGGGCAAGCCTACAAAATGCGGCTTTAACCGCAGCCTTCTTCATGAGGCAGGTAGTTTTGTCGGTGACATCATAAAGATCGGCATCATATTCGTCCTTTGCCTGTGCTTTACTTTCGGCGGATTCGGTGCCGGAATGCTCCTCGGATACGCATCAACGACAAGACCTCTTTCCATAGGCGACCTTACGACAACAGCAGAAGCATCCCAGACTTCTTTCGTATATGACAGCAAGAATAACGTTATCGCGAAGCTCACAGGTTCCGAGAACGTCGACAGGATCTATGTATCCTACAGCGATGTTAAGGACACCTATATTGACGAAGCGATAATCGCAATCGAGGACGAGCGTTTCAGAGAGCACAACGGTATCGACATCAAGCGTATCGGCAGCGCCCTCATTTCTGCTCTCGCTAACGGCGGTTCGGCTACACACGGCGGTTCCACGATCACACAGCAGACAGTTAAGCTCATAAGCGGTCAGGACGAACACTCCACATCCCGTAAAGTACAGGAATGGTTCTCCGCCATGCAGCTTGAGCAGAACCTTACAAAGGATGAGATCTTAGAGCTCTACATCAACCTTGCTCCGATGGGCAATAACTATGTAGGCATCCAGTCAGCTGCAATGAACTATTTCGGCAAGAACGCATCAGAACTGACTCTTCCCGAATGCGCACTTATCGCAGGCCTTCCCAAGAGCCCTTCTTATTACAATCCTTTGAGAGAAACAGGCCGAAGAAATGCCCAGAGACGTATGAGAACCATCCTGGGAAAAATGTACGATCAGGGCTATATCACCAAGGATGAATACGAAGAGGCACTTAATACAGAGCTTCATTTCCGTCAGAGAAATACCGATCAGGGCACAAAGATCAATTCCTATTTCTGCGAATATGCAATCTCCGAAGTAATCGGTGACCTCGCATCAGCAAGAAAGATCACGAGGCAATTTGCTTCTTCCCTGGTCTATAACAGAGGCTACCATATCTACACGACGCTTGAACCAGAGACTCAGGCAATAGTCGATGAGGCATTCACCAACCGGTCCCTTTTCCAAAACAAACCGGACAAGATAGCTGACTATCCTGAAAAGCCTAACGGTTCAATGGTAGTAATAAACAACAGCACCGGAGCGATCGCCGCAATGGCGGGCGGATATGGAGAAAAGACCATGAACCTTTCCCACAACCGTGCAACTTCCACCAGACGTAACCCGGGTTCATCCATAAAGCCTCTTATCGCTTATGGTCCGGCTCTGGAAATGGGACTCATCGCACCTGCAACAATAGTTAAAGATGAACCTAAACACTTAGACCCTTCACGTCCTAAGACTGTCTGGCCGGTAAACTATACACGTTCTTATTCCGGCGAGACCACAATAAGAAAAGCTCTCGTAAGTTCTCTTAACACGATCGCTGTTGAGGTCTGGACCGAGGTCGGAGGAGATACTGCCCTCTGGTACTTGAAGCAGGTCGGAATCGACAGAACTTCAGAAGGATCTTATCCTTCACAGGCTGTCGGCGGTTTTACACACGGCATGACTTCGCTCGAGATGGCAGCCGCTTATCACACATTTGCAACCGGCGGAACTTATGTTGAGCCTTTTGCTTATACCCAGGTCTTAGATTCTGAAGGTAACGTAATTATCAAATCAGATCCTATCAGTTACCGCGTTTATTCTGCTGAAACATGCTTCTTAATGGCCGATATGCTTAAAGGAATCGTTACAACAGGTTCACCTTCCAATTACGGCGGCCAGCTCAAAGGAAAAGACGGCAAGGCAATCGATACTGCAGGTAAGACAGGTACGACATCAGACGATATCGATAAGTGGTTCTGCGGCTTCACGCCGTACTATACTGCGGCAACCTGGTATGGTTACGATAACAGACTGAAGCAGACAAAGATCCCGTCATTCGACTATCACGGCGCGATAAGGATCTGGATGTACGTAATGAAGAAGATCCATGCAGATCTTCCCGGCGCGACATTCAGCAAACCTAAGACGATCGTAAGGTTATCGGTCTGCTCATCAGGCTACTATCCTACCGATGCCTGCAAGGCTGCAAACGCCAAGATCTACACGGATTACTTCGTATCCGGAAGCTTCCTCTGTCCTAAGGAAAGCAACCCGTGCCCGGTACATATCGCTACGCCGACACCTACACTCCCTCCTCCGCCTCCGGGTGGCGGCCAGGATGATGGCCAGGGCCAGGACCAGAACGGATAATTTTCCCTAAGAAGGCTTATTATTCCTTGCAATTTAGGGCACAAGAGTTTATTCTTGTTTAGTTTAATAAATAAAAAGATAGGAGATCTGCTTTGAGCAAATATTCCGGATCAAGAAATCCCGTTAACTTTGCGAAAAGAATAGTCGTCAAAGTCGGCACTTCGACACTCACATACGATAACGGCAAAATGAACCTCGGCAACATCGACAGGCTCTGCCGTTCCATTTCAGATCTCATGAACCGCGGCAAGGAAGTCCTTCTCGTAAGCTCCGGTGCGATCGGTGTCGGCATCGGCTATCTTGACCTCAAGCAGCGCCCCACCACAACACGTGAAAAGCAGGCAATTGCTTCCGTAGGCCAGTGCGAGCTCATGAACGCATATGCGAGATCCTTTTCCGAGTATTCTTACCGCTGCGGCCAGATCCTCCTTACAAAGGACGGCATCACAGACAAGCTCACCAGAGCTAATGTTACAAACACTATCGAGACACTGCTCGAAATGAGAATAATCCCTGTCATCAACGAGAACGACTCCGTATCTACAACGGAGATCATGCACAACGGCACTTTCGGCGACAACGACACGCTCTCAGCAGACGTTGCAGTCCTCGCAAATGCCGACCTCCTCGTTATCCTCTCCGATGTTGACGGTCTTTACGATTCCAACCCCAGAGAGAATCCTGACGCAGAGCGTATCTCTTATGTAGACAAGGTAACTCCTGATATGCTCGACTTCACGGCAGGCAAGGGTTCCTGGCTCGGCACAGGCGGCATGGCAACAAAGATCACCGCCATGAGCAAGGTCACAGAGAACGGCATCATGGGTGTCATCGCTGACGGTTCTGCCGTACAGACATTAGAGAAGATCATCGACCAGGACGACGTAGGAACCTTCTTCGCAGCTCAGTAAAATAATTTAAAAGTCAATGAAATATGGGATTTAACAGTGTTAAATCCCGTTTTTATATCTTGTTACATGAAGTTTTCCTCGATCAACCTGTCTATCACTTTTACATCAAGCGGTGTTGTGTCTGACTCAAACGTATAGAATAGTCTGTCACCTAAAATGATTCCGGCCTCAGAATAATCATTTGCTCTTTTTATCATATCTTCCGTATACTTCGGATCATCCATTCTTCCGCAATGTTCGAGATATAGAATTTTCCGGTCACTCATTCTCAGAATAGTGAAATCAGGGTGAATTATCTTTCCATTGATAATCAACGGACATTCATACCTATACGGAACGCCTTTTATTCTCATTCTTTCAGCAATAATAACTTCAGATTTAGACCTTACTCTCTCCCCTTTTGTTGTCAGATACACAGGCGCATCTTTTTTGAACAGCTTATGCTTATATGGCATTTCCATCCACTTGTTCGCATATGATTCATCAAAAGGAATAATCGGCTTTGCGAGCTTTTTAAAGCCCTCAGGCAGCTGATCATATAAATCTTCAGCAAGAGTTTCAGGATATATCTTTATCATCTTTTCAAGCGCAGTTGCTTCAGTCCGGTTTTTCCTTAAGACATCTTTCAGATATTTCTTCTGAATCAATTGTTCAATGAATTCCCGGTCTTCTGTCCCCAAATATCTTTCACCGGCTCCTGTTTCAGCAAGATAGTAATATGTTTTCCCGTTTCTGGTCCTGACATTGATCCGGCCTTTAGGTAAAAGTCGAATCTTCTTTTCGATCTCATCTATGCTTTTCGAGACTAATCCATATCGCACAACTAAGTCTCGTCTTATATCTACTGCCATATAGAATTGCCTCCTTTTGTGAGATTATATGACCTCTAAAGCTGGAAATGTTGCGATTTCGAAAGGTTGAGACTTTTTGGGGTCATTTGAGACTAGTCTCACAAATATCAAATGTGCAATTTTTCTTTATTTTTTCACCGAAAATTGCACAAAAGTGGCCATTTTATGCAATTTTTACCTGATTTTCGGGCAAAAATTGCACAACCAGGGTCGGAGGAGGCGTGGCGGGCGCACTGAAGCTGCAAATAAAAAGCGGGCCGCACCGAAGTGCAGCCCGCCGTTGTTTCAAAATCAAGCTAAGCCTTTAAGCGCTGGCCTTTACCGTGTTCCAGAGCTCTGTGTATCTTTCCTCGAGCTTATCGGAGGTGTAGTAGAACTCCAATGTTGAGAAAACTGCTTCATCAGGATAGTAGTAGATATTGCCGGATACTTCAGGATCGAGCATATCTTTTGCTGCAGTGTTAGGTGTTGAATAACCAACATATTCGCAGTTCTCATACGCGATCTCAGGATCGTACATGAAGTTGATGAAGTCCATGGCGCCGTCGTAGTTCTTGCAGTTTGTAGGAACGCACATCATGTCAACGGACCAGTTGGAACCGCGGGGAAGAACGAACTTGAGGTCGATGTTATTGGAGTTGCCGAGCTCTTCGATTCTGTCGAGCATGATGATGTGGTCGCCGGACCAGGACATGCATGCTGCGAGCTCACCTGAAGCAACCTTATCCTTAAGGTTATCAACACCGTATGAGGGGTGAAGAGCGCTCTTCTGCTTAACGAGGATCTCGAGAGCTTCCTTAAGCTCATCGTCGCTCATTGAGTTGATGGAATAGCCCTTGTAGTTAAGAGCAGTACCGATTGACTCACGCATTGAATCCAGCATGCCTACGCTGTAGTTGGCATTCTCGTTGAAGAGAACATCCCAGATAACTGCAGGATCAGTAGTTCCCTCAGGAAGCGTGATCTTGTTTGCGTCATAAACGAGACCTACTGTGCAGTACATATAAGGAACTGCATAGTCCAATACCTGGTCTGAAATCTCCTTGTTGTCAGTATAAGTAACGTTACGGAACATGGGATCCATGTACTTTGTAACATTGGGAAGCTTGTTCCAGTCGAGGGGCTGTACCCAGTCTTCCTCGATAAGACGGCATACCATGTAATCTGAAGGAATGATTACGTCATAACCGTTCGAAAGGTTGGGATACATTGTCTCGTTTGTCTCGAAAGTTCTGTATACCAGATCGTACTGGGGATACTTGGTCTTAAACTTTTCGATCGTTTCATCAGCGATGTACTCACCCCAGTTGTAGATGATGAGCTGTGTCTTCTTTGCGCATCCGCAGGGCAGGATCAATGTTCCTGCCATTACCAGAGCTGCCAATGAAGAAATTACTTTCCTTACGTTCTTGTGCATTTCTTTACTCTCCTTTTTATGCTCAATAAATTATTTCTTTGTATTCTTAGCTTTCTTGAAAGACGACAGGTTGGACAGGACCATGAGGATCAGGACTGCACCGAACATCAAGGTCGTAAGCGCGTTCATCTTGGGGTTGACGCCGAGCTTTGCCATTGAGTAGATCATCATTGGCAGAGTCTGGATGGAACTGTCCACGTTAAAGTTACTGATAAGGTAATCGTCTATAGAAAGCGTAAATGTGAGAAGCACCGAAGATAAGATACCCGGCATGATCTCAGGGATAATTACCAGTCTTAATGTCTGGAACCTTGTTGCGCCGAGATCCATTGCTGCTTCTGTAAGACTCTTGTCGAGCTGCTTGATCTTAGGACTGATAGAAAGGATCGCAAAGGGCACGCAGAGTGCGATGTGCGACATGATGAGCGTGAATTCGCTCTTCTGGACACCCAAGAATGAGAACAGGAGCATGAATGAGATACCTGTAACAAGGTCAGGCATTACATTCGGAACGTATGTCATCGTCATGGCGAGGTTCTGGAGTTTCTTGTTAAGGTAAGCAAGACCCAGAGAGCTCAGAACGCCGAATGCCGTTGAAGCGACCGAAGCGATCGATGCTACCTTGAGTGTCTCGGTCAAAGACTCGAGAATGCCTGATCCGTCAGATCCTTTGAACAGGCTCTTATAGTTGTTCAAAGTAAATCCGCCCCAGATAAATGACTTCGGAAGTGCATTGAATGAGTAGATTATAAGGATTGCGATGGGCAGATAGATAAATATCAGAAGGAGGCCCAGATAAAGATCCGGTACGAGTCTTTTTGCGATTCTCATAATGCCATACCTCCGCCTGCTTCTTTATCCTGTCCGCGCAGGATTCCCATTGTAATGAGTACGAAAATGAGGAGCAACAGTGAAAGAACGTTGCCTGCCTGGTTATAAGTGGTGCTCTCGTTCAGGATGAAGTTCTGAACTGTGGTGCCGATCGTTGTTTTCGAGCCCTCATTAAGGATATCAGGGATCATGTAGAACGTCAGGGACGGCATGAATACCATCTGGATGCCGGAAATAACGCCCGGCAGAGACAGAGGGAATATAACCTTAAGGAAGGTCTGTACCTTTGTAGCGCCCAGATCGTAAGCTGCCTCTGACAAGCTGTCGTCGAGCTTGACCAATACCGAGTACAAGGGCAGGATCATGAACGGCAGGAAGTCGTTTGTCATAACGAGCTTGGTTACGATGTCCGCGATCACTTCGTTTTTTAAGAACATAATAGGAGCGTCGATCATGCCCCACTGCTGCATCAATGTGTTAAGAACGCCTGTCTCGCTGAAGAAAGCTCTCCAGGCATAAGTTCTGAGCATTGTGTTCATCCACATGGGAAGAACGAAGAGCATGAGAAGCCTTGAACCGCTCTGGCGCTTAAGCTTTGATCTTCTTGCAAGGATATAGCTCGCAGGATAGCCCAAAACAAGGCATCCGATCGTTGTCCAGAGAGCATAATCCAAACTCCTTAAGAAGATCGAAAAATACTCCTGCAGGGTAACGTCCATACCATAGAATCTGGTCGTTACCGTCTTGTTCTGGAAAAGGACTGCAAAGCCTGCTGTCGTGAACTCATATCCGCCGCCTGCAGCCTTCTTGAAAAAAGCTCTGAAGAGGATAAGGATCAACGGGAGTATCGTAAAGATCACGATCCATACAAGGTAAGGATAAGCGAAGATCTTGTAATTCATCTTAAGGTTCAAAGCGCCGTAAAGGCATGCGCCTACGCCGATACCGAGAACGATCATCATGAGGTTGCCGGCAAAAGACTGTGCGACATAAAGCCTCTGGGGAGTCAGGTTATTCTCGGTGATCATCTGCTCTGATACCATCTTCGACAATGTATAGACATGAGCTATGCCTCTGCCTGCGAAGAGTACCAGAACAGCCATATAGCCTATCTTTCTCTTGCTCCTTGAGTTGTAGTAGAAAGGATAGGACAAAGATAATGTGAGTGCTGCGACTGCGAGAACGATCGTGATTACGAATGTCCATGCAGCGAACGACTGGAAATTCAGGTTAACAGCTCCGCTTCTGATCCTGGTGGATACCTTCGGATCCAAAAGGAGCGTGAAAAGCGAGTATGTGCGGAAAGGCACATACTGTACGAATAACTCGAACATCGGAATAAAGATGCTGATGAACGAGTAGAGTGCCGCGAAGATCATGACAAAAGCATGGACCGGCATCAGTTTGATCTTGGACCTCAGTTCAGTCATTAATCCTTTTTCTCAACCTCCGCTTCCATTTCCTCTTCGGTGGGCTTAACATCAGCTTCTTCGACTACATTCTCGCCGACGCTGTTTGCTTTTGCTTCTTTAACTTCAGCACTCTCTTCCTGGTCAGGATGTCTTATGCCGAAACTGCCGAACTCAGGTGAGAGCTCGGATCTTCTCATGATCTGGATATCGTCAGGGTCCACATAAAGACCTACACGGCTTCCGACCTTGAAAGGGTCAACGTTCTGTACGAGCCACTCGATGCCGTCATCTGACTTTACGATCATCTCGTAGTGAACGCCCTTAAAGATAAGGGATATAACTTCACCGTTGATCCTGCCTTCAGCTTCTTCATCCACATAGAAGTCCTCAGGTCTGATTACAACATCTACAAGGTTTGCGATGCCTTCCGTAAACTCAGGAAACATAGGGTCAACGCAGTCAAATGTGATGCCGCTCGAGAGTGTGACTTCCTTGTCCTTCTTCATTGTTCCGGCTACGATATTCGATTCGCCGATGAAGTCTGCGACATAAGCATTCTTAGGTTCGTTATAGATATCGATAGGTGTTCCGATCTGCTGGATGATGCCGTCCTTCATTACGATGATCGTATCGGACATCGTCAGCGCCTCTTCCTGGTCATGTGTGACATAGACGAATGTGATGCCTAATTCTCTCTGCATCTCCTTAAGCTCGATCTGCATTTCTTTTCTCATCTTGAGGTCCAGAGCTCCCAAAGGCTCGTCCAAAAGAAGGATCTTCGGGCGGTTAACGATAGCTCTCGCTATTGCGACTCTCTGCATCTGGCCGCCTGAGAGCTGATCGATATATCTCTCGCCGTAATCAGCAAGACCGACAGTTGCAAGTGCCTTATTGACTCTTTCCTTGATCTCCTGCTTATTTACCTTCTTGATCTTAAGTCCGAATGCGACGTTGTCGAAAACGTTTAAATGGGGAAATAAAGCATATCTCTGGAAGACCGTGTTGATGTTGCGCTTGTTGGCAGGAACGCTCTTTAAGTCCGCACCTTCGAAATTAACGATGCCGGAATCAGCGGTCTCAAAACCTGCAATGATACGAAGAGTCGTTGACTTTCCGCATCCTGAAGGTCCAAGGAGCGTAATGAATTCGTTATTCCTTATATAGAAAGTAATGTTCTTTAATACCTTTGTGCCGTCGAAGCTCTTGCAGAGGTCCTTGATCTCAATGATGTGCTCGCTACCTGTGCTGTCTTCAAGTATCTGGTTATATGCCATTTGTAATACCCCTCTCAAATAGTAATAAGTCTTATATCAGAAGCTCGGCGGCGAAGAGATCCATATGACCTTCGCCAGGCGGCCGGAATTGTTTTCGAGATAATGAGGCTTGTCGCAGGCGATCGAAAAACTCTCGCCCTTCTTAGCCTGGTATCTTTCGTTATCGATAACTATGATGATCGCACCCTCAATAACATATCCGAACTCCTCACCTTCGTGCGGGTTATCGGGATATGTGGATCCGCCGGGTTCAATGGTGACCAGGATCGGCTCCATCTCATTCTTCTGGGCATTGGGAATAAGCCAGCATATCTCGTTCTTGAGATCCTGGTCCTGCTTTACGGAATAATCGTCCTTGCCGTAAACGACGCGCTTATTCGATTCCTCCTTGAAGAAATGGGCGAAATCAGTGCCCAGTACATTCAGGATATCTTCTAAAGTAGCCATCGAAGGGGATGTCTTATCGCTCTCCAAAAGTGAGATAAAAGCCTTGGAAAGCTCGCATCTGTCACCTAACTCTTCCTGGGTCAGGCCCTTTTGAAGTCTTAAGTTTTTGATCTTTGATCCGATTTCCATAATCTTGCCTGTCCTAAACTTTGGGTTTACTACTACTTAACTCCAACGTGTGCGATTATACTCCCTGCTAAACTCCGTGTAAAGTATTTCTAAACAAAAAGACCTGCTTTTCGGAATATTTTCCCTAATAAAATAATTTTTTGTTCGAACTGCTCGAAAATGTCCTCAAAAAAGATTGTTTCGCTATTCAAAGTGTCTTGAAAAATGAAATATGCAAAGTATAATAAATTTAGTAATGAGAATTAACAAAATCTTTACAAAAGCTTGACATTCAGGGGGCAACGGGATGGCAAACATTTTGGGCAACGTTTTTAAAGGAAAAGACGGTGTAAACGGCAGTCTTGCTACGCAGGGAGCCGGTCAGGGTTCAGGTCAAAATGTAAGACCTGCTAATCCCGGCATCGTTAATCTTCAGACATCCGGACGTCCGGGCGGACAGTCAACACGTCCGTCAACGTCTAATTCCACAGCTGCACAGCTCGCAAGAGAGCGTGCTGAAGCTGCAAAGGCTCAGATCGAGATGCGTAAGGCTGCAGAAGCCGCACGCAAAGAAGAGCAGGAGTCTGATAAGAAGGAAATTACTCCTGTGGGATTGAAACCGCCGATCAAGCGTCCGAAGTCCGCATCTGTTAACCATGCTCAGTACGTAGCAGAGCAGCTCGAAGAAGAAGAAAAGGCAGTCGCAGAGGGCAAGCCCATCGAGCGCCAGCCTCTTCCCGGAAGGAGCCCTGCACAGTCTGCATTGGCACTCGCACAGTCTGTTGCTTTAAGGGCACAGAATGAAGAGCGCAGAGCAAGCTCAAAGGCAAAAGCAGCCGCAGCTAAGGTTGTCGAAGCCAGAAGCGCAGTTACGGCAGCTGAGGAAGCTCTCGTAGCAGCAAGAAAGCAGGAAGAAAAGTCCATCAGCAACGAGAACATCGCAAAGGAAGCTACTTTGGCTGCAGTAAAGCGAGCTGAAGAAGCACGTGCAGCTGCAAACAAGGCAGAAGAACTCGCAAAGATCGCTATTGCCAAGGCTGAAGAGGAAGAAAAGGCTGCTGCAGCTCTTACTGCTGAGGAAGCAAAGCTCACAGAGCGCAGAAAAACCGACGAGAAGGCAAGGATCGAAGCCGAGAAGGTCGAGCTGGATACAAAGGCAGCCGTAATTACGGCTACCCAGGAAGAAGAAGCAGCTTCCAAGGAATATGAAGCAGCTAAGCTCGCACTCGAGAAGGCTCAGAACGACCTCGACGCAGCTAACCAGATGAAGGCTGAAGAAGATGCACGTGCTGCGGCTGAAAAGGCTGAGAAGGAAGCACGTCTCGCAGCTGAAAAGGCAATCGAAGAAGCACGCATCGCCGCTCAGAAGGCTGAAGAAGCAAGACAGGCAGCTCTCCTCGCAGAGCAGAAGGCTAAGGCCGCTGCCGCTAAGGCTGAGGAAGAAGCAAGGATCGCTGCTGCCAAGGCAGAAGAGATCGCAAAGCTCAGAGCAAAGTCTTTATCTGCTGATTCTTCCGCAAGCGAAGCGCCTGTAAAGAAAGAAGTACCCGCAGCTCCCGTAACACCTATCGCTACAGGCAGACCCGGATCTTCAACTCCTACAAGACCTGCTGCCAAGGCTTAATTTATTTTCAATCTAATCGCAACTTAAAAGGGCTGCCCATTACCGGGCAGCCCTTAATCTTTTAATCGGTTTTGACTTTTTATCCTCGCTCGCTCAATACCTTCTGGACTCTGTCCTGAGCGATCGCAACTACAGAATTGAGATCCTTCTGGCCGAGGAAATAAGCCGGCATCTCTTCAATAAGGATCAGATTGATCGCAGCGTCACATGTATTACTTCTCGTGCAGCTGGAAATGATCTTCTCCATCTCATCGATATTCTCCTGTGAGAATTTGATCGGCTTGCCGGAGGAGCTGCCCTCACCGTTATAGTATTCTACTGCCTTCTGCGCAATCTTACGGTATGCGGTACGGCTCAATACGAACTCATCGTTAAGAGCAAGTGATTCCTGGATGTCCTCTGACAGAAGGAGCTTTACAAACTCACCGCATGCATCCGCATTGATAGCCTGAGCGGAAACTGCAACTGATACATGAGGTACGAACATAGGTCCTCTGCCGTCTGCAGACGGAATTCCCAGGATAGCAGAACCGCCCTTCAGATCAGAAATACCATAGAGATAAGAACCGATTCCGTAGCATGTTGTATAGAAACCCTTCTGACCGTTTGAAATGGATCTGTCGCCCTTAAAGACCATCGCTCCGACTGCGCCGACTGCATATGCAACTCCGTCTTCTGCAGCGGGATCGTTCCAGGATTTTGCCTGTGCCTGAACGTTATCCTTAACATATTCTGCGAGCTCTGCAAACTCAGGACCTGAGAAATCAGCCTTACCATTTGCAAGGAACTTATCGCTCATTGCATTGAAAAGCTTTGTGAAATAAATTGCCTGGCCTGAAGCGATTACGTCTTTTCCGTTTAATTCTTCGTTTAAGAACTTCTTATATTCTTCTGTCGTGAAGCCGACACCTGATGCACCGGCATACTTCTTGTCTGTCTGAATGCCTTCGATACCGTAGCAGAGCGTAAGCTGATAGAGCTGTCCGTTTACCTTTGAAGCTTCTACTATGTTTGCGAAATACTTTTCGTTATCAAGGGTGCCTGTATATTTGGAGAGATCAACAAGGTAATTTGAACTGTTGAGCTGGCCTAAGTTTGCGACATTCATGAGGATGTCAGGACCTTCGCCGTTTAAGAGGTCCATTGCAAGCTTGTTACTTATCTTCGCATCGCCGTTAAGAGTAGCTGTCTGATAATCGTCTTCATTGTTCATCTGGCCGCTCTCGTAAGCTTCATCGTCCGTATAACGGCCGGAAACTTCGATGAAATAGTCAGGATTTGAAGCATTGAACTTAATGATCGCGTCAGCGATCTTTTCGTTTACATAACCATAAGGCACATAGAGTTCCATTATCGTCTTGCCGGCATTCGGATTCTGCTTTGCCCTTGTTAATTCGACAATGGTGAAATCGGAAATGCTGGAATTCGAATAAGCTGTGCCATAGTTCGAACCGCCGCAGAGAAGGAATGAATCTTCAGAGCAGTCGCCGATGGAAAGGTAGTTCAAAAGATTTCTGTTTTCGCCGCACCAGCTGTAATTGAAGACCTGGTCAACTTTCTTATTCTTCATGTCGATCTTTGCAATACCGACAGGTGCCGTGTAATAGATGCCGCCGTCTTTGCCGGAAAAAGCAGAATACAGATAACTGGTATTAAGCCATTCGAAATCCTTGGCATCCAGCTCTTTAAGTGTGCCTGCCTTAAGATCCAATTCATAGAAGCACTGCTCGTTCTCAACACTTACGGGAAGCAGAGCCTTGTTGTCTTCAAGAGCAAGAACAGAAGGGATATCGTAAACGTTCTTTCCCGGTATCATGAGGTCAATTGAAGTTGACCCGCCGTCAGAAGAATCGACCGTTACTGTGTAGTATTCATATTCCTGCCACTGCATGGAAAGTGATACCGAATAATCACCGAGCTTAAATACTCTTCCGTTATTAGATAATCCGGAAAGTTCATTTTTGCCGGTTTCCTTACCGGTAGCAGGATCGAATGAGTATTCGGTGCTGGTGGAAATATTGTTAACTGCATCGTAAATTGAGATTGCGGCCTTGATCTGTCCGTTGGTGTATTCAATTGCTTCGACATAGCTCTGATCAGTGTAGTATTTGGTAAGGTCAATAGAACTTACGATCTGCTTTGTGCTCCTGTCTACAACCGTAAGAAGCGCAATCTCACAATCCTTGCTGCTGTATTTCGACCAGTCGAAATTATCCGGAAGCTGATAGTTGCCGGAAGACTGAATGACAATATACTTGTCATCAGCTCCTGCGAAATTGTGACTGAGATTCTGGATCTTCTTTGTTGTTTCCACCGTTGGCTTGATCGTTGTCGTCTGGCTGTCGTACCACGGTGAATCCGCTGCTATCTTCTGGCCTCTATGGCTTACTTCAGGAATGCCCGAACCGTTGTCGTCGGGATTCTCTTTCTTGTTGCATGCAGCTGCCGATAGAACAGTAGCAAATACCAATGCTGCTGACATCACTTTTAGCGCTATCTTTTTCATTGAATCATCTCCATTTCCCCTGAATATGGTTTTAACAAGAGGAATTGTAAGACCCTCTAAAATCTAAACAGCATCAATATATAGGCAAAACTTAGGTAAAGAGGTTTCAGCTGTATTTCAGGGAAGAAAACACTAAAAAAGAGGGTCATCTCTGTCACGAGACAACCCTCTTTTGATCTTTGTTATTAAGGATCTTATCCTCTCTCAGCCAGGACTTTCTGTGCTCTGTCCTGAGCGATCTTAACTACCTGATCGAGCTCTTTCTGGCCTGAGAAGTATGCCGGCATCTCTTCAACAAGGATGAGGCTGATCGCAGCGTCTACAGAATCCATACGTGAAATGCTGCTGACGATCTTTTCGAGTTCGTCGATATTCTTGTCTGAAAACTTGAATTTTTTGCTCAAAGGCTGGTCGTTTTTGTCATAACCCAAATAGCTTTCTCCGCCGGGGCCGTTCATGAATTCAACAGCTTCCTTTGCGCCTTTTCTGAATGCCTCTTTGAGAAGGACGAAATTGCCGCCTGTACCGAGTTCCATCTGAACGTCATCTGTCATGAGCATCTTAACGAATTCACCGCAGGCATCTGCATTCTTAGACTGTGCGGAAACAGCAAGAGAGATATAGGGCTGGAGCATCGGTCCTCTGCCGTCTGCGGAAGGAAGTCCGAGGATCGCAGTAGCACCGTTTAACTGGGCGATCTGGGCGAAGTAGCCGTTATATCCGTAAGTTAATGTATACGTTGCGATCTGGTTTGTCTCGCGGTCGCCCTTGAAGGTCATGGCGCCTACAGCATAAGCTACAGATTCATCATTTCCATACATCTCGTCCCAGGACCTAGCCTTTTCAGGAACATTATACTTAACATATTCTGCGAGAGCAGCAAACTCAGGACCTGTAAAATCAGCCTTGCCGTTTACTATGAACTTATCGCTCATGGTTCCGAAGAGCGTTGAGAAATAAGTTGCCTGGCCCAGATTGATGACATCCTGTCCGTTTAATGTTTCCTTTAAGAACTTCTCATATTCTTCGGTAGTGAAACCGACACCGGATTTACCGGCATATTTAGCATCTGTCTGGATGCCGTTGATCATGTAGCAGAGAGGCAGCTGGAAGAGTTTTCCGTCAGTCTCGGATGCTTCGATGATATTTGTGAAATACTTGTTTGAATCAAGATTTCCGATGTAAGTATTAAGGTCTACGAGATAGTTTGTATTGTTGAGCTGGCCGTACTCGCTTGTGTTGAGCAGGATGTCCGGACCCTCGCCGTTTAAGATATCCATGGCGAGTTCGTTACTCATGCTTGAGTTGTACTTAAGGCTGTAGCTCTGCCAGTCGTCATCACTGTTCAGCTTGGAATAATCTGTGTCATCGTCAATTGAATCTGAGTAACGGTCTGAAGCCTCAATGAAGTAACTGCCGTTAGTCTCATTGAATTTAATGATCGCTTCACCGATGTTAATATCAACACTGTTGTAAGGAGCATAGAGTTCCAGGATCTTCTTTCCTGCATGAGGATTTGTTGAAGCCCTGTTCAATGTGATAAGCATGTATTCTGTAGGAACGCCGGGCACATACATTGTTGTTGGCTTTTCTCCCCAGAGCACGATGGAATCTTCAGAGCATTCAACCAGCTGCATATATGACATATATCCTCTGTTTACAGAGCACCAGCTGTAATTGAAGATCTCCTCCAGTTTCTTTTTCTCGGTATCGATCTTTGAAACGCCGCCGCCTGTTACACAGTAGAGTGTGCCGTCTTTTCCTGCAAATGTATTTCCGATGTTTCTTGCATCAAGCCATTCATATTTCTTGGAATCTACAGCCGTTGCAGTATAAGAATTGACATCGATCTCATAATAGATCGTGTCCATATCTGAATTCGCAGCAGCAAGATACTTGTCATCACTGAGTTTTAAGACAATAGGCACATCGTAGATATTTTTCTCGTTGTCCTTGAGCTCGATGGTCCTGACATCTGAATCTTCACCCTTAGAAATATAGAGGCTGTAGTATGCCCTGTCGTTCTCGTCCCAATTCATCGAAGTCTTAAATGTGTAAAGACCGAGCTCGAAAGTATGGTCAAAATAACGGCCGCTCTCTTCGTCGTAAGGCATCTCTTTCTTATCAACGAGCTTTCCGCTCATTGCATCTATAACCAGACTGTTGACAGTCATCTGGCTGGACTTGGAGTCGAAAGATGTGATGCGGACATTAAACTTTCCGTCAGAATAATTTACCTGTTCAACATAACCGTTCTTGGGAAGGTATTCGGACAGGTCGATCTTCTTGACCGTCTCGGCAGTCTTTTTGTCCATTAAGGAGAGATACGCGATCATGTACTTGCTGTAATCGAATGTCTCCCAGTCAATGTTGTTGTTTGTAGGCATCTTGTAGTAGCCGTTTGAGTAGATTCCGACATACTTGTCATCGGTACCTGCGAGTGCCTGTGAAGCATATTCAAGGCCTTTTTTCGTATCGACCTCAGGCTGTGATTTAATAACAGAGCTTTCAAACCACGGAGCATCAGCTGCGATTACAGTGCCGCTGCGGCTCTTTTCCCTCGATTTGCTCTTGTTCTTGTTGCATGCTGCAAGCGGCAAGACCATTGCAACGATCAAAGCACAAGATACTGCCTTAAGTGAAAGTTTCTTCATAAACTATCTCCTTAATCCATAATTCTGGTTTTACAGTATGGATTGTAAGACCGCGAGATATACAATCTGCATCAAATTTGTGGCAAAAACAAGGTAAGCAGATTTCAATCGCTTTACAGCGGCTCATTTCCTTTCATCAAGCACCTTTTGCACCCTGTCCTGAGTGATCTTTATTACTGAATCCAGATCCTTCTGGCCCAGGAAATATGCCGGCATCTCCTCTATCAGGATGATGTTTATCGCCTGGTCATCGGTATACATTACAGAGCAGCTCGAAATAATGGATTCTAAGTTATCGATATCCTTTTCCGAGAACTTGATCCTGTTTTTCAAAGGCTCGCCTGTCATGTGGTCAAATCCGAAGATCATATCTCCCTTAGGACCGTTGTAAAACTCTACTGCAGCCATTCCGCCCTTATGGAAAGCCTCACGGTTAAGGACATAATTCTCCTCCATTGCGAGCTCTTCCTGGATCTCGTCTGATAATACGGTCTTTATAAATTCTATACATGCAGATACATTCGAAGCCTGGGAAGACACGCCAAACGATGTATATGCCTGGATCATCGGACCCCTGCCGTCAGTTGAAGGGATACCCAGTACAGTGATATCGCCATTGATTTCTTCTAACTCATAGAAATATCCGCTCATGGCGTAGCAGCTTATGTATGCCGCTTTGTTGTTGATCTCAGGGCCCTTATAGGTGCTCCATGAAGGGGCCTTTTCAGGGATGTTGTCTTTTACGTAATCTGCAAGGACCTTAAAATCACTGCCGGAAAAATCGGCCTTGCCGTCTTTAATGAACTTGTCGCTCATGGCGCTGAAAAGTTTTGCAAAATAATGTGCCTGACCGGAAGTTATAAGATCCTCACCGTTAAGCGTTCCTGAAATAAACTCCTGATACTCTTCAGTCGTAAAACCCACACCGGAACTTCCGGCATTCTTCCTGTCCGTAAAGATACCGTTGATCGTGTAGCAGACAGGCATCTGATAGAGCTTTCCGTCTGTTTTTGCAGCATCTATAAGATTCGTAAAATACTTGTCCTTATCAAGATCGTTGAAATAAGGAGACAGGTCAACAAGATAGTTGTCGTTATTAAGCTGGCCGTAATCGCTCGTGTTCATGAGGATGTCAGGACCCTCGCCGTTCATAATGTCCATTGCGAGCCTGCTGCTCATCTTGGCACCCTTATTCAAAGTGATGTTCTCGTATTCGTCTTCGCTGTCTATTTCGGAAAAATCGTCGTAATTTACCGTTGTGTACTTGTTTGTGACCTCAATAAAATAATCTTTGTTTGTCTTATTGAACTTCAGTATTGCTTCGTTTATTGTCTCGCCAACCTGTCCGTAAGGAGCATAGAGGTCCAAAACGGTCTTGCCCGCATGAGGATTCTTCGCAGCCTTTGAGAGCTTAACGATATAAAACTCCGTGGCAGCAAGGTTCGCATCATATCTCATGTCGTAATCCTTCTGTCCGCAGAGCACATAGGTATCATCTGTTTTTTCGGTTATTTCAAGTGATGCCAGAAGTGACCTGTTCAAATCACATCTGCCGTAATCAAGGACCATCTCCGTGGCTTTCTTTTCCATGTCGATCTTATAAAGTCCTAAAGGTGTCGAATAATATAGCTCGCCGTTTATGGTCTTTGTCTCTCTTAAGTATTCTGCATCGATCCATTCATATTCTGAAGGATCCGCGTCCTTGATCTTACCTTCCTTAAGGTCAAGTGAGTAGAACCTGATGCCTGCGTTGGTGGTAGCCGCAACAAGGGCTGTTTCCTCATCTAATGACAAGATAAGGGGAACCTCATAGATATCTGCCCCTTGTTCTTTAAGCTCGGCTTTCTTCATTTCTCCATCAGGAGAATAGATGGCCAGAGTGCAGGAAGAGCCGTTTTCGGACCAGTTGATAAAGGTATCAACATTATAATCTCCAACCTTAGATGTCTTGTCGGCCGGACGCTCCATTTCGGTCGAAAAATCGTGTGTTTCAGTTACTTTTCCGCTTCCGATATCAAGCACTTTTTCGATAGTCTTGACCGAATAGGTCTTCATGTCATAGCTGCTGATCTTGATCTTAAGCTTTCCGTCTTCCAATTCCGCGCTGTTGATGTCGTCTGATGCAGTGATCTCATCATTAAGATCGATCGTCTTTACCATCGTGTTATTCTTCTTGTCGATCACGGAAACTTTCGCGATCACATAAGCGCTTGCCTCTTCGAGAGTTCTGACACTTGCGGGCATCTTATATCTGCCCTTGGTTACGACCACCATATTCTCGTCATCAGTTCCGGCGATCCAGGCAGCAGTCTGGTCGACATCCCTGGTCGTATCTATCCCCAGATTGATCTTATATATGTCGGTGTCGAACCAGACTGAATCTGCCGATATCTTCTCGCCTTTATTCTTGCCATTCACGTTGCAAGCTACAATTGACATGCCCATGGCAAATAACAGTACGGCAGATACTGCCCCAACCACTACATTTTTCATTCCTGATCCCCCTTGATGCTTTAAAGTACCTAAATGGTATCGAAAGCCCGATTAAGTTGTTATGACCTAACTCCTTAAGGTTTTATTAATTTTCGAGAAGGAAAAAGGAAATATCTGCCCTTATTTCCGGGCAAAAGAAAAGAGTCCGCACTCTAAAGTACGGACTCTTGATTGAACGTTTAGTCAGTTCTTATCGAATTACTCGATGATTGTAGAAACTGTACCAGCGCCTACTGTGTGACCACCCTCACGGATAGCGAACTTAAGACCCTGCTCCATAGCGATAGGAGTGATGAGGTCTGCTTCGATTGTTACGTGGTCACCAGGCATGCACATGTCTGTTCCCTCAGGAAGCTTGATAACGCCTGTAACGTCTGTTGTTCTGAAGTAGAACTGAGGACGGTAACCTGTTACGAAAGGCTTATGACGTCCACCCTCTTCCTTTGTAAGAACGTAAACTTGGCCTGTGAACTTTGTGTGAGGAGTTGTTGTGCCGGGCTTAGCGATAACCTGACCTCTTTCAACTTCCTTACGGTCGATACCACGGAGGAGGCAGCCGATGTTGTCACCAGCCTCAGCCTGATCCATTGACTTACGGAACATTTCAACACCTGTGATAGTTGTTGACTTAGGCTCGTCCTGGAGACCAACGATCTCTGCAGGATCACCAACCTTAACTGTACCTCTCTCAAGACGGCCTGTAGCAACTGTACCACGGCCGGAGATTGTGAATACGTCCTCAACAGGCATAAGGAACGGCTTGTCAACAGGACGCTCAGGTGTAGCGATGTAGTTGTCAACAGCATCCATGAGCTCGAGGATAGGAGCATACTCAGGAGCGTTAGGATCTGTAGATGTAGACTCGAGTGCTGCAAGAGCAGAACCACGGATGATCGGAGTGTCATCACCAGGGAAATCATACTGGTTGAGGAGGTCACGGATGTCCATGTCTACGAGCTCAAGAAGCTCTTCGTCGTCAACCTGATCGCACTTATTCATGAATACTACGATATAAGGAACGCCTACCTGACGAGCGAGAAGGATGTGCTCACGTGTCTGGGGCATCGGGCCGTCTGCAGCGGAAACTACGAGGATAGCACCGTCCATCTGAGCTGCACCAGTGATCATGTTCTTGATGTAGTCAGCGTGGCCAGGGCAGTCAACGTGTGCATAGTGACGTGTCTCTGTCTCATACTCAACGTGTGCTGTGTTGATCGTGATACCACGAGCTCTCTCCTCAGGTGCGGAGTCGATGTTGCTGTAATCCTTGAACTCAGCGCCACCCTTCATAGCGAGTACCTTTGTGATAGCAGCTGTAAGAGTTGTCTTACCGTGGTCAACGTGACCAATGGTACCGATGTTTACGTGCGGCTTGCTACGTACGAACTTTTCTCTTGCCATTTGTAATTTCCTCCTAAGAAATTATTATTAAACTTTATTATTACTCGCCTTGATTTAACGGGAGCGTCAAACAACATTTTATAAACTTTCGCTCTTTATTTCAAGTAAAAAAGCATTATTTATTGATGTTTCAGCCCTTTATATCAGGCGGTTTGGAGTCTTATTTCTTTAAGATGGACTCCATGATGCTCTTCGGCGTTTCCGCGAAGTGGCTTATCTGCATTACGAACGTACCACGTCCCTGTGTAGAAGAACGGAGGTCTGTTGCGTAACCGAACATGTTTGCGAGCGGAACTTCAGCATGAACCTGCTGTGAACCGTTCATAGGCTCGATCTCCTTGATAGCGCCACGGCGTGCATTGAGTCCGCCGATAACGTCGCCCAAGTACTCATCAGGAACCTCGACGTCTACCTTCATGATAGGCTCGAGGAGGCAAGGATCGCCCTTCTGCATACCTGCCTTGAATCCCATGGATCCTGCGATCTTGAAGGCCATTTCTGAAGAGTCGACATCGTGGTAAGAACCGTCGAAAACGGTAACCTTAACGTCAACTACAGGATAGCCGCCCAAGATACCGGCCTGCATAGCTTCCTGAACACCTGCATCGATAGGAGCGATGAACTGCTTCGGGATGCAGCCGCCGACTGTCTCGTCAACGAACTCATAACCCTTACCGGGCTCCTGGGGCTCAAGTCTGAGCCAGCAGTCACCGTACTGACCGTGACCACCGGACTGACGTACGAACTTACCCTGAGCTTCAACAGTTCTTCTGATCGTCTCTTTGTAGGATACCTGAGGTGCGCCTACGTTAGCTTCGACCTTGAACTCACGGAACAAACGGTCAACGATGATGTCGAGGTGAAGCTCACCCATACCGGCGATGATTGTCTGTCCTGTTTCCTGGTTCGTATATGTACGGAACGTCGGGTCTTCTTCTGCGAGCTTCTGGAGAGCGATAAGCATCTTTTCCTGTGAAGCACGGCTCTTAGGTTCGATAGCAACCTCGATAACCGGCTCAGGGAACTCCATGGACTCGAGGATGATAGGATGATCCTCGTCGCAGAGTGTGTTACCTGTTGTTGTATCCTTCAGACCGATAGCAGCTGCGATGTCGCCGGAGAATACTTCTGTGATCTCCTTACGCTCGTTAGCGTGCATCTGAACGATACGTCCGATACGCTCCTTCTTGTTCTTAGATGAGTTAAGAACATAAGATCCTGCTTCCATAATGCCGGAATAAACTCTGAAGAAGCAGAGCTTACCGACGAACGGGTCAGTAGCGATCTTGAATGCGAGAGCTGCGAAAGGCTCTTCGTCAGAAGAAGGTCTCTCCTCTTCTTCCTCAGTCTCAGGGTTAACACCCTTGATTGCAGGAACGTCGAGAGGTGAGGGCATGTAGTCAACGATTGCGTCCAAGAGCATCTGAACGCCCTTGTTTCTCAATGATGTACCGCATGTAACCGGAATGAGCTTGCATGAGCAGCAAGCCTTACGGAGTGCAGCCTTGAGTTCCTCGTTGGAGATCTCCTCGCCTTCGAGATACTTCTCTGTGAGCTCGTCATCTGTCTCGCAGATAAGCTCGACCATTTCTTCTCTCTTGCCCTTGATGAAGTCGAGCATGTCAGCAGGAACCTCACGGTCCTCGTACTGCATACCGTCTTCTGAAGTGTAAACCTCAGCACGGAGAGTAATAAGGTCGATAATGCCCTGGAAGTTGTCTTCCTTACCGATAGGGTACTGAATAGCAACAGGGACATTCTTAAGTCTGTCACGGATCATGTCGCAAACATGTTCAAAGTTTGCGCCGATGATGTCCATCTTGTTGACGAAAACCATTCTCGGAACACCGTAGTGCTCAGCCTGTCTCCAAACTGTTTCCGTCTGCGGCTCAACGCCGCCTCTAGCAGACATAACCGTAACGGCACCATCGAGTACACGGAGTGAACGCTCAACTTCTACTGTGAAGTCAACGTGGCCTGGAGTGTCGATGATGTTGATTCTGTGGCCCTTCCAGGGAGCTGTTGTAGCTGCGGAGGTAATTGTGATACCTCTCTCCTGCTCCTGAACCATCCAGTCCATGGTAGCAGCACCTTCGTGAACCTCACCCATCTTACGGTTAACGCCGGAGTAATAAAGAATTCTCTCGGTTGTTGTTGTCTTACCGGCGTCGATGTGAGCCATAATACCGATGTTTCTGGTCTTCTCAAGCGGATATGCTCTTGTTGTAGCCATTAGTATTAATGTCCTTTCTTAACCGGTGATTAACGATTGAAATGCGCGAAAGCCTTGTTAGCCTCAGCCATTCTGTGCATTTCTTCTTTTCTCTTGAATGCTCCGCCTGTCTCGTTTGCTGCATCCATAAGCTCAGCAGCAAGGCGCTCCTTCATTGTGCGCTCAGATCTGTTTCTCGAGTACTGAACGATCCAACGGAGGCCTAAAGTCTGTCTTCTCTCAGGCTTAACATCCATAGGGATCTGATAGTTAGCACCACCAACACGGCGTGCTTTGCACTCGAGGGTGGGCATTACGTTAGCAAGAGCCTTTCTGAATACTTCGAGGGGCTCTTCATTTGTGCGCTCTTTGATGATATCGAAGGCGCCGTATGTAATTTTTTGAGCTACGCCCTTCTTGCCGTCCAACATGATGTTGTTGATAAGCTTACTTACTACAACGTCATTGTAGACAGGATCCGGAAGAACCGTTCTCTTTGGGGTATTGCCTTTTCTTGGCACTTTGCTTCCCTCCTAACATGATTATTAAAGTTTTACTTTCTAAAACTTGAAACCATAGGTACTCACGTTTCAGTTGTTCTTGTGGACCGTGTTAAGCGTCTCAGTCAGGCAATGTCCATATATGAACAATGTACTGATCACTTATGTCCAACCCCTGCGAAAAATCTTTCGCGGGATTACTTCTTAACCTTAGCAGCCTTCGGCTTCTTAGCGCCGTACTTAGATCTGCCCTGCTGACGATCAGCAACGCCGGCTGTATCAAGTGTGCCTCTTACGATGTGATAACGTACACCAGGGAGGTCCTTAACACGTCCGCCTCTGATAAGTACAACAGAGTGCTCCTGAAGGTTGTGTCCGATTCCCGGAATGTAAGCAGTAACCTCGTAGCCATTTGTAAGACGAACTCTTGCTACCTTACGAAGAGCTGAATTAGGCTTCTTAGGTGTTGTTGTCTTAACAACTGTGCAAACGCCGCGCTTTTGAGGCGAATCAAGATTTGTCTGCTTGTTTCTGATGGTATTCATCGAGAACTGAAGCGCCGGGGAAGCAGACTTGAATGTCTTTGACTGTCTGCCGGACTTAACCAATTGATTGAACGTTGGCATCAATACATCTCCTTTCTTAATTTTTTCGCGCAAATATGAGCACAAAGTCCCCTTTGCGAGCAATTAAGTATACACCCGCATATTTTGAATGTAAACTGCTATTTTTCAGGGACCTTTGGCAGGCTTTGCGCCCCCCTTTCGCCGGGGGTTCGATAATAATACTAAAAAAGCATAAAAAATTGACTGTTAAACCCAAAATTTCTTATTCACTTATCAGGGCAAACCCTATATACTTACTAAGGTTATTTTTTAATTACAAGGAGTGTGACTTCAATGAAAGTAAAAATCACAGAAACCGTGCTGCGTGACTCCCAGCAGTCTCTCATCGCAACACGTATGCCGTTCTCCGATTTCGAGGGCATCCTTGAGACTTTGGACAACGCCGGCTACTACTCACTCGAGTGCTGGGGCGGTGCAACATTCGATTCATGTCTCAGATACTTGGACGAGGATCCGTGGGAGAGACTTAGAAAGATCAAGGCAGTCTGCAAGAAGACTCCCCTCCAGATGCTCATCCGCGGTCAGAACATTTTAGGCTACAAGCATTATCCCGATGACGTCGTTAGACTCTTCTGCCGCAAGGCTGCAGAGAACGGTATGGATATCTTCCGTATCTTCGACGCATTAAACGATTTCAGAAACATTGAAGTCTGCATTGACGAGGTTAAGAAGTGCGGCAAGCATGCACAGGGCTGCATCTGCTACACAACTTCACCTGTACATACAATCGAGAAGTACGTTGAAATGTGCAAAGAGCTTGAGAGCATGGGCGTTGACTCCATCGCTATCAAGGACATGGCAGGCATCTGCTCACCTAAGGAAGCTTATGATCTCATCAAGGCTATCAAGGGTGCAAATATCAAGGTACCTCTCTTCTTCCACACACACCACACAACAGGCATGGGTCCTATGACTCTCCTTAAGGCTGTTGAAGCAGGTGTTGACGGAATCGACTGCGCTATCTCCACTATGGCAGGCGGCACATCACAGCCCGCTACTGAGACAATGGCTTACACACTTAAGCAGTTCGGCTATGACTCAGGTCTTGATATGGACAAGCTCAAGGAGATCGCTGATTTCTTCGTACCTGTAAGAAAGAAGTTCCTCGACAATGGTACACTCAATCCTACAGTTATGGGCATCAAGGCTGACATCCTCAAGTACCAGGTGCCTGGCGGAATGCTCTCCAACATGATCGCTAACCTCAAGGATATGCACGCTCTCGACAAGTTCGATGAAGCACTCGCTGAGATCCCTGCAGTACGTAAGGACATGGGTTATCCCCCGCTCGTTACACCTCTTTCCCAGATGGTTGGTAACCAGGCAGTTCAGAACGTTCTCTTAGGCGAGAGATATAAGAACATCTCCAAGGAGATCAAGGCTTACCTCCGTGGCGAATACGGCCGTGCACCGGGCAAAGTTAACCAGGAACTCATTGACAGATGCTGGAAGCCTGAAGAACTCGTTCAGGGCAGATATGCTGATTCCCTTGAGCCCGTTTTCGAGAAGACAAAGAAGGAACTTGGCGACAAAGCAAGATCCGACGAGGATGTCCTCTCCTACATCGCTTTCCCTCAGGTTGCTGAGAAGTTCTTCGCAGCACGTGAAGAGAAAGAATCCAACACAGTTAACTACACCATCGAGAAGAAGGAGGATTAATTATGAATCCTTATGTTCAGTTGGCTGTAGAGCGCGGTCAGCATCTTAGCGTACCTGAGATGTTAATGAACGCCGGCATCGTTATCCTCGTGGTATTCGGTGTGCTCTTCCTGATGTATATCCTGATCTCAATTTCAGGAAAGATCATCCAGGGCATCACAAAGGTCGGCGCTAAAGAAGAACCCGCTAAGGCAGCTCCCGCCGCAGCAGCACCCGCTGCTCCTGCTGCTCCCGAAGAGGTATTCTCTTCCGGATCATTGAAGCTTAAGAACTGTGATGAGAAGACCGCTGCCATGATCATGGCAATCGTCGCTGATGACTCCGGAATCCCGCTCGAAGAGCTCGTATTCAAGTCAATCAAGTTGGTCGAAAAAGATTAAAGGAGAACATCCATGATTTATAACGTAACTATCAACGATAAAGTTTATGAGGTAGAAGTCGAGAAAGGCAAGGCCAATCTCATCAAGACAACTGCTGTTGTAGCAGCTGCACCAGCAGCTGCTCCCGCTCCTGCTGCTGCACCCGCTGCTGCTCCGGCTCCCGCCGCTGCTCCCGCTGTCGCTGCTGCTGCAGGCACAACACCTGTTAACTCACCTATGCCCGGTACTATCCTTGACGTTAAGGTCGCTGTCGGTCAGGCAGTTAAGGAAGGCGAGCTCGTTTGCATCCTCGAAGCTATGAAGATGGAAAACGAGATCTATGCACCTTGCTCCGGTTCAGTTGCTCAGGTTCTCGTTTCAAAGGGTGCTACAGTAGATACAGGCACACCTTTGGTAACGATTTCTTGATCAGGGGGTAGCCGGTAATGTTAGAAGTATTAAAAAATCTTTGGGAGACATCGGGTTTCGCCCAGTTCTTCCTTGATCCCGACGGATGGAAGAGCGGAATCATGATCCTCATTGCGTTCGCTCTTTTGTACATGGCGATCAAAAAGCAGTTTGAGCCTTTGCTCTTACTCCCTATCGCATTCGGTATGCTCCTTACAAATCTCCCTTGGCCCGGCGGCGGAATCTTCCACCCCGAATGGTTTGACGGCGAGATCAATTGGGCTGCATTAGGCGGCGGCTATCATGATGCTGCTGGCAACCACATCGATCCGGGTCTTTTCGACTTCCTGTACATCGGCGTTAAGATGGATATCTTCCCCTGCCTCATCTTCATGGCAGTAGGCGCTATGACAGACTTCGGACCCTTGATCTCCAGACCTTCATCCTTCTTCATGGGTGCAGGCGCTCAGTTCGGTATTTCCTTTGCATTCGTTGCTGCATGCCTCTTGGGATTCGATCCTCAGGGTGCTGCTTCAATCGGTATCATCGGTGGTGCTGACGGCCCGACAGCTATCTATCTCACATCCAAGCTCGCTCCTGAGCTCCTCGGCGCTATCGCTATCGCAGCTTACTCTTACATGGCTTTGATCCCTATGATCCAGCCCCCTGTAATGAAGCTGCTTACAACAAAGAAGATGCGTCAGGTCAAGATGGAACAGACAAGACCCGTATCCAAGACAGAGAAGATCTGCTTCCCTATCATCGTTACAGTTGTCTGCGTTCTCATCCTCCCTTCAGTTGCACCTCTCCTTGGCTGCCTCATGCTCGGTAACCTCTTCAGAGAATCAGGCGTTACAGACCGTCTCTCAGACACAGCTCAGAACGCTATGTGCAACATCGTAACTATCATGCTCGGTACATCAGTTGGTGCTACAGCAGTTGGCGTAAGATTCCTCAAGCTTGAGACGATCCTCATCATCTGCATCGGTCTCGCAGCATTCGTCTTCGCTACAGTCGGCGGTCTCATCATCGGCGACATCATGTACTTCCTATCAAAGGGCAAGATCAATCCGCTCATCGGCGCAGCAGGCGTTTCCGCCGTTCCTATGGCAGCACGTGTTGCTTCAAAGGTCGGCCAGAAGGAGAATCCTTCCAACTTCCTGCTCATGCACGCCATGGGTCCTAACGTAGCAGGCGTTATCGGTTCTGCAGTTGCTGCCGGCATCCTGCTCACACTCTTCGGCTGATATAATTAGCTATTAAAAGAAATAACCTATTAAAGACTCCCTGCACTTTGCAGGGAGTTTTTATTTGCGTGTATGTAGCACCGTCTGCGCTTCGCCGTCAAGGGACGGCATCGCTGCCTTTATCACCCTTGACCGCTCGCTTGACAGAGCAGAAGTAGTAGTCAAGAGGTGGATTCCCCGCCTCTCATCTGACGATTGGGCAGAAACTATAGTACGATGTCGGTTTATTCGTGGTTTTTCGTAGCTTTTTTGCAGGTTTCTTGCAGGCTTTTTGGTGCTTTGAGACGTCTTTGCAGGTTTTTCAGAGCTTCTTTCAGTGGAAACGGTAGTAGTTTTGTATCCTTTTGTAGACATAACAAATACCTGCAAATCTCTGAAGGAAAACTCCAAAGGTTCCAGACAAAAACCGGCAAAGGCAGGAGATTCATAACAAATACCGGCAAAAGCCTGCAAGGAAATCTCTGAAAAGCACTGAATCAACCGACAATGAAATATAGATTTTATAAGGCTTCTTTAGAGCACCGGCATCTTTGATGCAAGAGGTGCTTAAGGCCCCTCTTAAACACTAAATAAGCGCCCGCCACGGATGCAGTCAAGGGCGCTTTTAGCGAGTGGAACGTCCCTTGACGGCAAACACGGGCGGGTGCTATCACCCCAATAAAAAACCCCTCCGGAAGGAGTCTTCCGAAGGGGCAAAACGTTTTAGATTTCAGATCAATCTTCTGTCGTCGGTGTTGTACCGCTTACTGGATTGTCTAAGTCGCCTGTTGAGAGGTTTACTGTTGAAACATTCTCAAGGCCGTTGATCGTGATGTTCTTGTTGACCTTAGCATCGTAGGTATTAGCTCTCATGATCTCTCTGATGTCGATTCCTGTTGTTTCCTTAACGGACTCAATTGTCTGTGCAAGGACGGAAGGAACATAGGATCCCATTGAGTTTACGCCAGTGTCGCTGCCGTTTCCGGAGTCGATGATCGTTACCTTGCCGATTGTGGACAGAGGCTTTGCGATCTCTGCTGCCATTTCAGGAAGTGCCTTAACGATCATTTCCATCATAGCTGCCTGGCCGTACTTCTTCATAGCTTCAGCCTTCTTGTCGATTGCTTCAGCCTCAGCTAAACCCTTAGCAGCGATAGCTGCAGCTTCAGCTTCACCGACTTTACGGATACCTTCAGCTTCCTGCTCCTTAGCGAAGAGGTCAGCTGCTGCCTGAGCCTTTCTAGCGTCAGCTTCCTTCTGCTTAGCGAAGAGGTCAGCCTCAGCCTGGATCTTCTTAACTTCCTGCTGCTTCTCGAGCTCGAACTTTTCAGCTTCAGCCTTTCTCTGTCTCTCATAGAGAGCTGCGTCTGCTGCCTGCTGCTTTGCGAACTTCTCAGCTTCTGCCTTCTTCTTGACTTCAGCGTCGAGAGCCTGCTCTTTAACTTCAGCTTCCTTTCTCTTGAGGTCGACTTCCTTCTCCTGACGAGCGATGTCGGCGTTGGTCTTTGTGACCTCGATTGTCTTACGCTGATTCTCTCTCTGAATCTCGTAAGCTGCGTCAGCTTCAGCCTGCTTTGAATCTTCGACTGTCTTGAGTTCTGCTCTCTTGATAGCGAGTTCGTTCTGCTTTACAGCGATCTCTGTGTCAGCTGCGACCTTAGCGTCGTTTGCTTCCTTCTGAGCCTGAGCCTGAGCGATAGCTACGTCTCTGTCAGCCTGTGCCTTAGCGATCGAAGCATCCTTCTGGATCTTAGCCATGTTGTCCTGACCGAGAGCGTTGATGAGATCCTTTTCATCTGTTACGTGCTGAACGTTGCAGGAGATGATCTCGATACCCAAGCGCTTCATGTCTTCCTGAGCCTTCTGCTGAACCTCGTCACCGAACTTCTTTCTGTCGTTGCAGAGGTCCTTCAGTGTGATCGTACCGATGATCTCTCTCATGTTACCCTGAAGGGAATCTACGAGGGAATCTGCGATCTGCTGCTCTTTCATGTTGAGGAAGTTCTTCATGGCGAGCTTAACGCCTTCACCTTCACTCATTACTCTTACCTTAGCGACTGCGTCGATGTTTACACCGATGAAGTCTGCTGTAGGTACGAAGCCGTCAGTCTTGATATCGATTGAGATCTGCTTGATGAGGAGCTCGTCCTTTCTCTCGAAGAAGGGCATCTTGAGTCCTGCTCTACCGATCAAGATCTTAGGATTCTTGCGAAGACCTGAGATGATGTATGCCTTGTCCGGCGGTGCCTTTACATAGCTGCAGATAATAATGATGATTACTACTACCGCAATGATGGCTGCTACGATGACAGGCCATGTGAATAAAATTTCCGGCATTTTTCTATCCTCCTATTTGTTTAAGAAAACCCCACGCCACAAAGCCTTGTGACACGGGGTTGCCTTGTTTGTTGCTAAAAATATTTTACATTACGGGGGCCCCCGGTCAAGAAAAATCGTATCGGGGCATATCCGATTTGTACACTTGAATAATTTGGAATATCCCCGGTTGTGCGGGTTTAATATTTTTCAACAATTTCAAGGCCCAAAAACGCTGTGATGCAACTATATAAGCCCTTAGAGCGGTTCAAAAGAAAAGCCCGCCTTCAAAAAGACGGGCCATTAAGTTCTTTAGATAAGTATATTTATTTGAAGAAATAGACGAATCCCAAAACATGGAGTACGACGCCTGCAATGCAGAAGAAGTGCCATACCATGTGGGAGAACTTAAATCTTCTCTTGGAAGGTGCGAAGAAGATACCTACTGTGTAAACGATCGCGCCGGACATAAGGAGCCAGAAAGTAACTGTTGAAGTGTTTCTGTAGAACTCGATGATCCTGAAGATGATTCCCCAACCCATCAATGCATAGATGAAATAAGTGAATCCCTTGCCGACCTTTGTGTGATAAGCGAGTGCGGTAACGAGAACACCTGCGATCGCACATGCAGCTTCCAAAGCCCAGAGGACTGCGCCTGAGATAGGGCTTAAGATGTTGATGCAGATAGGTGTGTAAGCACCTAAGATAGCAAAGTAAGCAACGCTTCTGTTGACCTTGTTCATTACTCTCTTATGAGGAGTTCCGTGCTTCATGAGGTGGTAAACCGTAGACATGATGAGCGCTAAGATCAAGGTGATGATGAAAGCAGATATAGCGATGACAGACATAACGACATGAGCCTGCGTTGTGCTGTCCATGGCTGTAACTCTTAAGTATGTGTTGATAGCTGCGAACGGAAGAAGTCCCAAGAGGTAAAGAACTACAACACCTGAAGTGATGGAGTTGCCGACTTCTTCGCCGAATGTCTCGTAGGTCTTGTTAAGGCCTCTTCTTACGGCCTGCTTGGAACTCTCAAACCATGTAAGCTGCTTGAGACCTTCTTCGAGAGGGTCTTCACCGGTTTGTGCGGCATGCTTCTTATCGGAACTGCTCGCAAGCAAAGTCTTCCAGTATTTCTTGTTCTTAGCCATCGATCCTATTCTCCATACTTTTTGTCAACTGATACATTTTACAAGGTGTTAAGTAGGTTTTCAACCTGCGGAAAACTGCTTAGCCCTTATTATCCGTGCCGTCTGCAGGGGGTGCGCCCAGTACTATGACATCGTCTGATGAATCCTGGGGTGCTCCGAGCTGTATAACATCGTCTGCCTTAGGCTTCGGAGGAGGCATCGGTATTGCCTCATCAGCCTTGGGCTTGGGTGCTGAGAGCTCTATGGGCGATTCGCTTTTCGGCTCTTCCTTGGAAGGACCTGCTCCGAGAGCTTCAACAGGCTTTTTCTCGGGTGCTTCAACACCGAGATGGACAGGCCTTACGGGAGCTCTGACTGCTGCGCGGGGTTTTCTGCCGCCGTCCTTTATAGCAGGCTTCTCTTCAACAGGTGAAGGGGGAAGCTTTGCTGCATCTTCGCTCTTTACTGCGGGGATGCTCTTTCTGGTTATGTCTGCAGGCGTCTGAGCCGTTACGGGAGCTGAGATTACAGTACCCAGTACTTCGGGCTTGCCTGCGACTGCAGGCTTTCTGGCAGCCTTGGGAGAAGCCTGGTCAGGAGTCATGGGGTTAAGCTGCTCTGAAAGATAAGCGAGTCTGTAAAAGCGGATTATCCTCAAGATCAAAGGCCAGAAGATCGCAACCGGCAGGAGCCAGTATACGACCTTTGATGCGGCAGTGTTTCCGATGAGCTTTGATAAAGCTGCGAAAGGAGCCTGCATTACTTCATAGATGGTCTTCAAAACGAGGGCGCCGAGCTTTGTTGTAAGGCCGGGATCCTCCATTGCAAGCTTCTCTGCAGGATAGAACCACAAAGGCAGATAGATCATGGCGCCGTAAGCTGCAAGGCCCCAGTTGATCCATTCCTTTTTCTTGAATGCTGCAAAGAAAGGAAGGAAGAATACGAAAAACATTGCATAGAGGAAGCTCATGCATCGCTCGAAAACAGAGAAATCTCTGGGAACTATACCGTCAAAAGTAAAATAGATCGGCGCAAAACAGACGAACATCAGAGCGCCCGCTATAAGTCCCAAGAATACGCATGTGAAGTAATCTCTTCTCATATATCCCCTTGCAAATTAATATGCCGGCTCAAAAAGAGCCGACACTATTTTAATACAAAAAGCAATTAATATAAAATCTTAATTAAAGGGCAATACCGGTGACAGTTCCGTCTTCCCTGTGAATAATGAGCCTTCCGGTGCCTTTGACAGTGCCAGTAAATATCAGTTTGATCTGTCATCAGAGAGGTCTTAAGTACTTGACCTTCACGTTCTTTATCGATACGCCGCCTGATGCGAAATGGATCCTGAAGACACAGTTTTTCGCATACATCATGCACTCGGCTTCCTTTGAGACGAGCTCGCCATTCGTGCCGTTCCATGTGATGACCGCGAAAGGAATGCTCGTGATATAGCATGTCATCGGGATCTGCGCGAGCTCACCCAAGTTGGAATAACCAGTAAATTCGAGTGAGTAGTAGCCCTGCTTATCGCATGTGAGGCCGAAAACAAAGTCCTTGCCTCTGGAAGTCTTTGTCTTGCACTCGATCGTGATCTCGTCAGACATCTCGTAGAATACATCGGTATCGACCTCAACGTCATCGTCCTTGAACGGGCTGTCGACGTGATTGATCGTTACTTCGTTGCCTTCTTCCCTGTCCATTGCAGGTGTGTTCATGGCAAAGTTCAGGATGTTTATAGCATTTCTCTGGAGCTCTGCGCGTGTGATATTTGAGCCGTCACCTTCTGTAAGTTCCTTATAGGTATCAGCTTCCAGGAGGTTTTCCTTTTCGACGCAGGTGCAGACCATATATACGTCATTCTGGGATCTGGCCATTACGGAGTGGTCTTCGAGATTATACTTTTCCGCAACTGTGACTTCCTTGTTGATATAAGCCCACCAGTCTGTCATTACAAGGCCTGTGAAACCCCACTGCTCACGAAGGATCATGGTGTTCTGGTCGTAGTGGTTTGCACTGTATGTGTCGTTGATGCGGTTGTAGCTCGTCATGACGCATCTTGCGCCGCCTTCCCTGATCGCGATCTCGAAAGCAGGGAGATAGATCTCACGGAGCGCACGGGATGAGACGCGGGAGCTCATCTCACGTCTTTGTGTCTCACGGTTATTAGCGCAGAAGTGCTTGATTACGGGTGTTACGCCGGACTTCTCCAGAGCTCTTACCTGTGCTGCAGCCATAAGGCCCGTAAGAAGCGGATCTTCGGAGAAATACTCGAAGTTACGGCCGTTAAGGGGATGCCTGTGAATATTGATTCCGGGACCTAAGAGCGCATCGATCTTATTCGAGAGCATCTCGATTCCGAGATATGTGTAGAGCTCTTCTACGAGTTCAACATTAAATGTCGAAGCAAGGCATGTTCCGTTAGGAAGGGAGAATGCCTTCTTGCCGGAGTCGAGTCTCATGCCTGAAGGGCCGTCTGTGCAGCAGAGCGTAGGAACGCCCATTGCCTTAAGCTCTTTTGTGACGCCTCCGAAAGCAGCGGCTGTGCCGATAGTGACCTTGGGACTGCCCATTCCCTCGCCTCTTATAATGAGGCAGAGATCTTCATCAGTTAACTGGGCAACGAACTCGTCCATCGTATTCTTGCCGTGCTTAACGTCTGTGAGCTTTATACCCTTATCGCCTGTCTGGGGGATCTCGGGACGGACCCTGTCCATTCTGGTGGCAAGAAAATCAATGGTCTTAAGAGGAGTGTCCTCTTCGCCCTTTGAATATGTGCCGTCGCCGTTGGGAATTGCAGTAAGACGCTTATAAGGCTTTGTCGGAAGAAGCGCATTGTCGAGCTTTTCGAGGAGCTTTGCTTCGGGAAGATCGAATGAAGCAACTGACTTGGCGCTCATGAAATCGCTGCCGATGAAGAACTCGTAAGAACCCTTTTCGAGCACGAAACCTGTTGAGCCGAGACCTGCCCTGCCGTCATCGTCAAAGGATGCAAATCTTCTGAAAGGTGCTGTGATCGTGACCTTCTCCTCGCATCCGGAAGGGATGTTTCCTGTCTTTGTAAATCCGGCTAAGACTCTTGAAGGCTTGGAAAGCTTTCCGTCAGGTGCTTTGCAGTAGAGCATTACAGCCTTTTTGCCTGAGACTTCGCCGATGTTCTTAACTGTGACGCTGACTGTTACGATGTCATTTTCGACAGCGAAAACAGGATCTTTCAATTCAAAATCCGTATATGAAAGGCCGAAGCCGAAAGGATAGAGAACGTCTTCCTTATCGAATGTTGAGAAGTATCTGTAACCGACGAAGATGTCTTCCTGGTAGACGTCTTCCTTGATGTCCTTTAAGAAGTTGGCATTGGAGGAATAGTCTTCAAGTTCTTTGGCGATAGTATCGGGAAGGCAGCCTGAAGGATTCTCCTTGCCTGTCAAAACCCTTGCAACGCTGATGCCGCCGATCATGCCGGCCTGCCATACGTAGAGGACGCCCTTGATGTCGTATTTTTCAACGAAAGACATGTCGATGATGTTGCCGACGTTAAGAAGGACGATTGTCTTATCGAATGCCTTGGTAACGTTTGCGAGCATCTCTTCTTCGCTGTCACTTAAGAAATATGCGCCCTTTTCTGCTGAGTTGTCGCGGTCTTCGCCTGCTGTTCTCGCGATGATGATCACTGCGTAATCGTTTCTTCCTGCGAGCTTTTCCGCAAGTTCGGATGACACAGGCATCTCGGCCTGGGACCATGCCTCCTTGCCCCAGCCGAGTCCTGCATCGATGGGATTTTCAGCATCCCATTTGTCGTATATGTCCATGAGCTCAGCATCGAGCGTGATGCTGCCGCAGTCATTGAGACCTTCCCTGATATCCGTTACGTGGTGGACGTTTACCATGCCGCCCGAACCCGTTCCGGACTTGTAGTAGTGGATCTGCATCCTTCCGAAAAGAGCGACGTGCGCGCCGGTCTTTAAAGGAAGGACCCTGTCCTTATTTTCCAGCATGACAATGCCTTCAGCGGCTGTCTTTATTGCTGATTCTGTATATTCATTCCAGTTAAGGGTTATCTCATTCATTGATTAATCCTCCGGATCTTTGATAATGGCGTTTTTTACCAGACAAATTGAATATACAGCATTTCGGGAGCACTTGATTTCATTTTTTACGCATTTATTATTCATTTTTTGCTTTCGAGAGCAAAGTATGTAAATTAGCCGTAAACTTAATATTTTTCGGGCTTTTTTACCATTGATTAAGCTAAAAATTTGCAAGTTATCTGATATTAATCGAAACTAACCGGTCCTATAATGGGCACCATTATAAGACTTAAAAAGGATCTTTATGGCAGCAAGAAGAACTGACACAGACATGACAAAGGGAAACCCGATGTCGATCATATTCAAGTTCACACTGATGCTCCTGCTGGGAAATGTTGCCCAGCAGCTTTATAACATCGTGGATACCATAATTGTCGGCAGGACTGTCGACCCGTTGGCTCTCGCTGCCGTAGGTTCTACGGGCACCATCATGTTCCTGATGTTCGGTACGTCGAACGGCATGGTGTCAGGGTTTTCGATCGTTACGAGCCAGAGATACGGCGCGGGTGATCTTAAAGGTGTAAGACAGTCCGTTACGAACGGCCTTTACCTGTCTTTGATAATCGCTGCCCTCATCACCATTGTCGGTCTTGCCTTCATGCGTCCCCTGCTCGTTCTGATGAACACGCCTGAAGAGATCTTCGATTACGCCTTGACATATATCTCGACTATCTGCGCAGGAATTGTCTGCGTTATCATGTATAACTTCTGCGCTTCACTGATGAGGGCTGTCGGAAACAGCCTGATGCCTTTGATCTTCCTTATCTGTTCTGCTGCTACAAACATCGGATTGGACATCTGGTTCATCGTGGGATTCCGTATGGGAACATTCGGCGCAGCCCTTGCGACAGTTGTCTCACAGGGCCTCGCGGTCATTCCCTGCGTTATCTTTATCTATACGAAAATGCCGACCTTAAGGCCTTCCAAAGAAGACTGGAAGTGGAATTCCGCCATCATCAAAGAAGAGCTCAAATACGGCATCCCTATGGCTATCCAGTACGGCATCACCGCATCCGGAACGGTCATCATGCAGAGCGCATTTAATACTTTCGACTACATAGCTGTCGGCGCTATCACCGCCGCAAGCAAGTTCCAGGGCATCATCACGATGGGCATGTTCTCCGTCGGCCAGACAATGGCTGCATATGCAGGCCAGAACTACGGCGCTAAGAACCTTACGAGGATCAAGCAGGGCGTAAAGGCCGCCTTAAAGCTCTACATCGTCTATTCGGCCGTTGCAGCTGTCATCTCGATAATCGCCGTTCCTAAAATTCTCTGGATCTTCTTTGATTCCGATGTAGACATATCGCTCTATATCCCGTGGGCAATGCCTTACGTCATCGAGTGTGCTGTCTGCTATTTCTTCCTTGCCATGATCTTTATCTACAGGCACACGATCCAGTCCGTCGGTTATGCCCAGCTCGCAATGATCCTTGGTTTTGTCGAGCTCGGTGCCAGGATAATCACGTCGTTCTGCTCAATAAAGCTCCATAACTACTACATCGCAGTAGCATCCGACCCGTTTGCCTGGGTGCTCGCCGGCGTTTGCGGTCTTTTTATCTCTGTCGTGATCTTCAAAAAGATCAAAAAAAGATGGGCAGAAGAAAAATCTCCTGCCCAAGTACAAAACGATAATTAAAGATCTCTTTTAAGAATTACGTCGTCTCTGTTGTTGATTCCGTTGTATCTGTTGCATTTGAAGCATCAGACGGATCAGAAGGATCTGCATCAACGGGCTTATTCTTAACGTAGAATTCCTGACCTACCAGCTGCTTATTAGCCTGGTCGTAAATGAAGAAAGCGTAGAATCCGTCCTCGAAATTCTTATCCTGCGTATAAGTGATCCTGATCTCATTAGGATTCTGATCGATTATGCTTTTCGAAGTATAGATATATGTCCAGTTGGGCTCAGTCTCAAGAACTACCGCGTAGATATATGTCCAGACATAATCTTTCGCGCGCTCATCGAGCTCGAAAACGATCGTAAATGAATTGGTATTGCTGTAAGTATCGGTCGCCTTGTCATAGCCATCGCCTTCCAGATAGGATCTCTTGATCATGCTGAAGAGCTTAAAGAACTTAACATCGCTTACGTCGTAATCGTATACGGGTGCGAGAACGTCCGGATTTGCGAGAACATAATGCTTGCCAGATTCGTCTTTTACAAACTCCAACGTAAATTTGTTATCGACAGTCTCAGAGATGTCTCTTAACAGAGTATTGAATTCGGCAGGGCCTAAGAATTCGTCTTTCATGCCCTTAACTATCTTATAGTCCTTATAGGAGAACGTAACGTCAACAGAGCACTTGCTTCCCCAGATGCCGCCCTTGAAGCTCTTCTCGTCGATCTCATAAGTGATCGATGAGGCGATCAGGTTCATGAGTTTCCACTCATTGGTCAATTTGGGCTTCTTATAGTCTGTGCTGTCATCGTCTGTAAGGACAGGCATCTTTTTCTCGATCTCGCGGGAAGATGCGACGCAGTTATCGGTGAATTTTTCGAAGTTGCAGTCAGCAAGGGAATTGCCGATCTTTTCGATCGTGCTGAAAACTTCTTCCTTTACCGGCGAAGTCTTGCCGTCTTTGGAGGGCAAAGTAGCGTCGGGTTCGCCGAATATGGAACAGGAAGCCAATGAAATGACATTAGCAAGGACCAGTATCATGGAAATTACTTTTTTACGCATCTTATCTTCCTCCAAACAGAGTTTATTATATCCCAAATACAAATTAGATTGCCAAATTGTGGCAGATAATGTTTTCGGGCGCGGAACAAAGCGCGAAAAAAGGCTGTCCCGCTATGGAGACAGCCCTCATTGGTTTTAAGTTAAAGGACTTAAGATCAAGCCTTACCGTCTGAACCGAGAACGTACTTAATCTTGTGAGCAACCATGTCCTTAACAGCCTGACGAGCGGGCTTAAGGTACTGACGGGGATCGAAGTGATCAGGGTGCTCAACGAAGTACTTACGGATGTTAGCTGTCATAGCAAGACGGATATCGGAGTCGATGTTGATCTTGCAAACAGCGAGTGTAGCTGCCTTACGGAGCTGCTCCTCAGGGATACCAACTGCATCAGGCATATTTCCGCCGTACTGGTTAACCATCTTAACGAACTCCTGAGGTACGGAAGAAGAACCGTGGAGAACGATAGGGAAGCCGGGGAGTCTCTTGATGCACTCTTCGAGAACGTCGAAGCGGAGCGGAGGAGGTACAAGGATGCCATCTGCATTTCTTGTGCACTGAGCTGCTGTGAACTTGTAAGCACCGTGAGAAGTACCGATAGCGATAGCGAGTGAGTCGCATCCTGTTCTGGAAACGAATTCCTCAACCTCTTCAGGTCTTGTGTAGCTCTCGTGGCCTGACTCTACGACAACCTCATCCTCGATACCGGCGAGTGTTCCGAGCTCAGCCTCAACAACTACGCCGTGGTCGTGAGCATACTCAACAACCTGCTTTGTGAGAGCGATGTTCTCCTCGAAAGACTTGGAAGAAGCGTCGATCATTACGGATGTGAAGCCACCGTCGATGCATGACTTACAAAGCTCGAATGTATCACCGTGGTCAAGGTGAAGAGCGATCGGGATCTCAGGATTCTCGATGACAGCTGCCTCAACGAGCTTTACGAGATATGTGTGGTTAGCGTAAGCTCTTGCGCCCTTGGAAACCTGAAGGATAACAGGGCTCTTGAGCTCGCCTGCTGCTTCTGTGATTCCCTGAACGATTTCCATGTTGTTTACGTTGAAAGCACCAACAGCATAACCGCCGTCATAAGCCTTCTTGAACATCTCAGTCGTTGTTACTAAAGACATATATATATCCTCCTAACGAATTTTGTCTTGACGTACTTATATTACAATCTTTTTGTCAAAACTCAACCGCAAAATAGGGGAAAACCGCCGTAATTAACAGAAGATTTCCATATAAAAGGGCTTTGCCTGCCCAAATGATTTTCGCTAGGGGGAAAATCGGGTTAATTGAGGCTAACTTTTGACAATATAAAAGCAGGATGCCAGAAAAAGCACCCTGCCCTGATGTCAATTGCCGCTTTGGCTTATTTCTCGAGCTTTTCGCCGCACTTAAGGCAGAAAACAGCCTCAGGATCGGTGATCTCAGCACCGCACTTGGAGCAGATGACCGTATTTGCAGCCTTCTCTTCCTTGGCCTTCTCTACTTCAGCCTCTTTCCTGGCTGCTTCCTTGGCATCGTCTCTTTCTGCCCAGTCATTGGCCTTGTTGACGACAGTAGCACCGGACTTAACGATGGACTTTCCGAGCTGCTTGAACGCACCGCCCAGATCCTTACCGGTCTCTTTCCAGTCTTCCTTCAAACTTCCCATTGCTTATTCCTCCAATCGGTTAACGATAGTTACATACAAAAGGATATTCGCAAGGGCACTTAAAATCAACCTTGTCAGGTGAACACTTTATTATCGGAATGTTATCTTTGGCATTATTGATAAGACCTGCCAAAAAAGGTAGACTCTTCACCAGTGCATACACTTTGGGAGGAATTTATGGAGAATCAACCTGCTATTAACCAGTCCGGAGACAACAGGCTCGTTGTCCCTTACGACAAGGACAGGAAGAACATCACATTCTACGACACGTTCGTTGACATCAACGGTGACGTCATCAAGTACGACGACATCGCGGTGATCCAGTCGGCTGCCATGAACAATTCCTTCATGTATTACATCGTTTTCGGCAATTCATTCACATATAACTTCGACTTCACGACCTACGACGGCGTCAAACACAAGTTCAAGCGCTACGGCCTCTCCGTTTACGGGATCGGAATCTATAAGCGCATCAAGAAAGAGTTCGAGACCGTATCTCCACCGTTCTACGGAATCGTCGTAAGAAAAGTCGGCGAGCGCCTGATCGACAGGCTCGCAAACGGCGCTACCGCCAACATCTGCGGCCTTGAGATCACCAAGGACAAGATTACTTATGTAAAGAATAAAAAGAAGACCTATGTCATCGACAGGAGCAACTTCGACCGCGCGGTCACCAACAACTCCTATGCTGCAAGCTTCGCCGAGATCTACATAAGAGACGAGAAAAAGCCCGTTTTCAGGGTATCCCTCAACGAACCCAACGCAAGGCTCATCGTTCCGATCGTAAATACATTCTTTGAATTCAGGGTGAATGAAGCAGCCGCAAATACTTAAGGGCTGTTGCAAAGCAAAGTTAAGGGCGCCTCAACGAGACGCCCTTTGTTATTTGGTTAGTTGCTCTGTGCACATATTGATGACGAAAAACGGAAATTCGTCTACAAAACGTGCACATTCAGGCTTTTTTGCACATTTTGAAGACAAAAATCGAAAAATCGTCTACAAAACGTGCATCACCTGGTTGTTTACATTTTGTTGAATGAAAACCCATCACCGAAAGGTCGACATCCGGCTGTTTCATATTTTGTTTCACGAAAAATCGTTTTTCGGTGACAAAATGTTGAAATCACCGCTCATTTCAACTTTTTGTACAACTAAAATTGGAAAAACGGTGACTAAAAGTTGAACACCTGGTTTCCCGTTTTCGAGAGGGCCTAAAGAATCACTTTTCGAGCGTCCCGCGAAGATCACTGCGGCAGGAATTCCTGCTCGGGAGAAAGCTTCTTTTTCTTCTCCTTGGCAGCGCTGGCGAAATAGGAAACAAAGCCTAAGACAGGGATCAGCATGACAGCGCTGACCAAAAGGATCGTGCCGACTCTGGTCGATGTGCAGTCGAAGAGGACGTAATTTATCTTCCAGCCGTCTTTTTCGCTGATTTCAAGGTATCTGAGGCCTTCCTTGTAGTAGCCTTCAGCCTTGGATTCCTGGGCTTTTACGGTTCCGATGAAAGTCCTGGGCGGGATCGAGATCGTCTTTGTCTTGCCGTCTGCGTAGTCGTAAGTAGCATCGGTAAGGGCATCCAGGTACTCTTTGTCAGCCTTCTTGGAAACTGACATCGGCATGATCGAGCCGTCTTCCATCCAGATGAGGTAATAGTATTCGTGGCCTGTAGGGATGAATGAATAGGATTCGGTGCTTTCAGCGTAATTGCCGAGGCATCCGACGACCTCATATGAGATCCACTGGTCTGAATATTCTTTGTAGTTATCGACGACTTCAGGATAAGTGCCTTTGACATCTCCGAAAATAAGGTCTCTCATGAAAAATACGCATGCTCCGAACAGAACCAGAGCAAGGATCGAGACGACCAAAAGACTTGTTTTCTTCATAAAAACTCCCCCGCTTGGATTGACTGTCCGATATTGTATCACGGACTTGCCTTCCTGCGGGGGATTTCTATTGCCTATTATCTTCTTTTGAGGTGCCGGTTTTTCGGTCAAAACTTATTTCTTCGCCGGCTTTTTCGCGATCTTGGCTTCGAAAATGCCGCCCTTGATTGCCGTAGTAAGATGGAGCTTATGCTGCTCGAAGATCCTCTCGGCGATGGCGATTCCGGTGCCTGGCGTGAATTTGTCGGCTCCGGTCTTGTTGCTGATCACGATGCTGTTCTTATCGATCTTGATGTCGATCTTGGTGCCTTCAGTCTTATATTTTTCAGCATTGTCGATGAGGCAGAAGAGCGCCTGGGAGAAATAATCCTTATCCATCCTGATCTCTGTGTCGCCGCTTATGACGGGTTCGGAGACGGCCTTTTTCGCTGCATCTTCGATCAGGGGTCTTACAGATGCTTTTACGAGCTTTCTGTCGGACTTTTCGGCAGTCTTAAGGATCGCTTCGATGTCCTTGTTCATCTCCGAAGTCTTGGCGAGGATCTGGTCAGCATAACGGTTCTTCTCAGGATCGCTGTTAACGTCCTTCAGGTTCTCGGCATAGCCGCCCAGGATCTGAAGAGGTGTCTTGAGGTTATGTGCCAGAGAATCGATCAACGTATTCTTGAAGTTGTTGTTTTCGTATGCCCTCTTGTACTGGACATAGGGGTGGATGGAAATTAGCAGGGCTATGGCAATGCACAAGATGAAGATCAGGATTCCGATGAAAATGAGATATGGTCTGAAATATCTTGCATAAGGAACCGAGGTGATTATGTATTCAACCATATATGTATTTCCATTTATTTCGAAAACAGAAACCTCGCCCTCTGTAAGAACGCCGTCTTCATGGTCATATCTGTTGACAGACCATGTGCCTGCATTCCAGGCTCCTTCTTCTGCTTTGATCTTTTCAATATCCGAGAAATTGTTAGGGAGGAAGATCTCTTTATTCGCATTAATAAATCTTTCAGGATAAGCATATCTGTCAAAGACCGCGAAGCCGTCAAATGTGATATCCACTGTCTGGTAACGGTCTGCTTTGGAAGGGTCAGTAAAATCCCATTTGTTATAGTTCTTTTTGATCCCGTACGTACCCTCGATCCAGCCGTTTGTATCAATGATCCTGCCGGGATAAAGCGTGTCACCGTCAATGTAATAAGTCTCAAGAGCAAGCTCTCTATATGAGTTCATTCCGCACCACATGTCACCATACTGAAAAAGCGGACCGGTCGAATAGTAAAAGTCCGACAGCTCTATCATGTTCCAGGTATTTTGAGTGCAGAGATCATTCTCGTGCTCCAGGTCAAAAAGCTCATCACATCTTATATAGGTGAAATACCAGTCAGAAGGTTCGCCGTGTGTGGGATTTGTAGTGGATTTCATCGTTCCCTTGGAAAGACGATCCTCATCCTTGGTTACAAGGTACCAGTTATGGATATTCTTTTCGACCGCGATAACATCATATTCGCTCTCGGTGATGGTCTCGAAATCACCGTCTTCATTAACCTTTGCAAACCTGAAGTAGTCAGACGAATAGAAAGCAAGGATAACTCTCATAAAATTTGCGTCTATATTGCCTTCGTCATATTGTCTGACGAGATCCCTGTAACGTGTACCGAGTTTTTTAAAGCCGGAGTCACGGGAATCGGAAAAAGTTCTTTTCAGATAGCCGTCCGTAACACTGAAAGCTATGGCACCGATGACTAAAAGGCAGATTATCCTCGGCAATGCAAAGTGCAGATATGTCTTCTTTTTCATGAAGTATCACCCTCCTTAATCGAACCTGTACCCGACACCTATAAGGGTCTTGATGCGGGTTCCTTCTTTTCGAAGCTTTTTGCGGAGATTCTTCACGCGGTTATCGATAACGCGTTCTGTGATGTACATGTCATCGCCCCAGGCAACCGCGAGCAGGAGCTTTCTCGTGATGGCCACACCGGGGTGCTCGAGCATGTACTTTAAGATCTGGTACTCCTTGGGCGGGAGGTCAATGACTTCGCCTGAGAGTTTTACTTCAAACTTCTCAGGATCTATCGTGATCTCGCCGCTCTCCAAGATCTTGGGCTTTACCGGTTCCGAACCCGTTCTCTCTAAAAGCGCTAAGAGCTTGCTGTACAGGATCGCGATCGAAAAAGGCTTTACGATGTAATCGTCAGCGCCTAATTCGTAGCCGTAAAGGACGTCTTCTTCCCTGACTTTTCCGGTGAGGAAAACGACCGGCACGTTCGACTTTTTCCTGATGATCTTGCAGAGCTCAAACCCGTCCAGACCAGGCATCATGATGTCCAGAACAATGAGATCGTAGCTGTTATTCAGGATCTTGCTAAGGCCGATATTTCCGTCCTCGGCAAACTCGAGCGCGATCTTGTCGCGCCTTCCGAAATAATCGCCAATGACCTCTCTTATCTGTGCGTCATCTTCCACGAGCAGAACGCTGTACATGAATCTCCTCCGTCAAGAGTGATGTTACACGTTCAGTGTATCGTTAGTGTATCGTTTTGAAAATGGGGACGTCAGACCCCGGCTGTAATACACGGGGGTAAAAACAGGCCGGCAATTATATAAAACGGCTTTTTTATATAATTGTTGCCCCTAAAAAAAGGCATGTATTACAGCGGAGCTGCAAAAATGCCGGCAAGACGAATTCAAGCGGCATTTGTTTGTTGAAACTGATAATCAATTTCATATTGACACTGTAACGCCCCGCTCCTATAATAGCCTTCCGTACCCTATTATATAAAAGAGGCTTTATGGAGCAGCTGATCTGCAAAAACTTAAAACTCGGCTACGAGAACATCACCCTGGCAGAAGACCTGAGCTTTTCTGTCGAAGCGGGCGATTATCTTTGCATCGTCGGCGAAAACGGCGCGGGCAAGTCCACGCTCATGAGAACGCTCCTCCGCCTCCAGAAGCCCCTGGGCGGCACCATTGAATACCACGATGAACTGACCGCATCCTCGATCGGTTATCTCCCCCAGCAGACAATAGTCCAGAAGGATTTCCCGGCTTCAGTATATGAAGTCGTTCTCTCAGGCTGCCAGAACAGCCTGGGCTTCCACCTTTTCTATTCGAAAGAAGCGAAAGCAAGAGCCCGTAAAAACATGGAGCGCTTAGGGATCAGCGACCTTGCCAAGAGGTGCTATAGGGAGCTTTCCGGCGGCCAGCAGCAGAGAGTGCTCCTCGCAAGAGCTCTTTGCGCCACTGAGAAGATGCTCCTTTTAGATGAGCCTGTCGCAGGCCTTGACCCCCTCGTTACGAGCGAGATGTATTCCCTCATCGAAAAGCTCAATGACGAAGGCATCACGGTCATCATGATCTCTCACGACATCGCGTGCTCGGTCAAATACGCTAAGCACGTTCTTCATATCGGAAATGAATTCTTTTTCGGCACAGTAGAGGACTATAAGAAATCTCCTGCCGGAAGCAAGTATCTCGGGGAAGGAGGTCACCACCACCATCATGGTTGATATCCTTATTAATTCCCTGGCGTACCCCTTCGTAAGATATGCCCTGATCGTAGGCGTCTTGATCGCGCTGTGCTCATCTTTGCTCGGTGTCATCCTCGTGCTCAAGAGATTCTCATATATCGGCGACGGCTTGTCACATGTCGCATTCGGTGCGATGGCAATCGCTGCGGTAGTCGGCCTTGCGGATCAGATGGTACTGACACTGCCTGTTACGATCCTTTGCGCGATCCTGCTCTTGTGGTCAGGCCAGAACGCTAAAATTAAGGGCGATGCGGCTATAGCGATGATATCCGTCGGAGCACTTGCCTTCGGTTATCTCCTGATGAATGTTTTCCCGACATCTTCCAATGTCGCAGGTGATGTTTGCTCGTCCCTTTTTGGATCGACAAAGATCCTGACGCTCACAAAATCGGAGGTCATCCTCTGCATTGTTTTGTCGATCGTTGTGGTAATCGCGTTTGTCGCACTCTATAACAGATTTTTCGCTGTAACGTTCGACGAGAGTTTTGCAAAGGCCGTCGGCACGAAGGCAGGTTTTCTGAACTTCATTATCGCAACGGTTATCGCAGTCATCATCGTTCTTGCAATGAACCTCGTAGGTTCGCTCCTCGTATCCGCGCTCGTCATCTTCCCTGCATTATCCGCAATGAGGATCTTCAAGAGTTTTAAGTCGGTTACGATCTTCTCGGCAATACTTTCCGTATTCTGTGCGCTCACAGGAATCGTGCTCTCGATCCTGTTCAACACGCCCGTCGGATCAACGATCGTAATTACGGATATCGTTGCATTCGGAATCTGCTACGGAATTGGCGCTGTAAGGAAAAATTAAGCTTTTCCTTCTTTAAACATCCTCATCATCTCATTTGTAAGGCTGTAATCATCGGGCTGGAGCTCGATCTCTTCACGCGTGCGCCACTCGGCAACCTTGAGCTCGCCCTCGTCCATTTTGATCGTATCGTCACCGTCAACATCGCAGTAAAAGCCCACCAGGATATCGTCAACGATGCCCCACGGCTGTGACTTGTAGTAACGGATATTCTTGACCTTAAGGCCGGTCTCCTCCATCGCTTCTCTGGCAACGGTCTCTTCCAAAGTCTCACCGATCTCGGTAAATCCTGCAACGAGCGCAAAATGCGCAAAGCCCGTCTTATATTTGGTCACAAGGATCCTGTCACCGTTCGTAATGCCGACTATGACCGCAGGCACGATTCTGGGATATATCACGTTGCCGCACTCACAGCGCAGAGCACGCTCTTTATCATCAATGCGTGTCTCCCTGCCGCAGATACCGCAGTACTTATTTCCCCTGTACCAGTTTGCGAGCTGCAGGGCTGTGAAAGCGAGGAATACGTTCTTCTTCTCGGCAATTCCCGAGCGCCTGAAAGACCTGACATTAACGAATTCATAGCCTTCGGGAAGTGTCATGCTCTCGTCTCTTGCGTCGAGGAAGAAGTAGCAGTCTTCATCGATAGCGAAAAGATAGATAAGCTTCTCACGGCTTTCTTCAGACAGCTGGGATACACGGGGAAATTCCTCGCCTTTAACCAGAATGTCCTGATGTCTGAATGCCATTACAAAACTGCCGGCAGCAGGTTTCCTGTCCGGGTAGAAGTGATTATCAAGCTTATGAGGTGCTATATCCTGGATCATATTTGTGTCCTTTTAGATGTTTTTCAAGATTGTATCAGTAGAACCGGAAAATAAATACCGTCCCAAGCGGCATTTTTTCGCATTTGGGACGGTAGGAAGATCGGTTAAAAAAAGCTGTCAGAGAGTGATCGTCTCAGGAGCAGCTGTGAATGAGCTGAAAACAGCAGTAGCGTTCTTGAAGTAAAGAACCTGTGTGTTGTCGTCGTCAGCACTGTACATGAACTTGAGTTCAGGATGCTTGTCGAGCATAGCGACCTTAACGTCTCTGTTGTCGTCGTTGATGAGCTCGCCTGATACGCGGAGCCATGTGCCTGTCTCGCCGTCGAAAGCGCAGATCTCAGCTTTGGGATTTGCAGCGAGCTGCTTTGAAACGGGCTTAACCTTACCGGTCTGGATGTAGAGCTTGCCGTCGAAAACGAGAACTGTGCCAAAAGGTCTTACTCTCGGCTGGTCGCCTTCAACTGTTGCAAGATAATAAGTCTTTGTCTTTTCCAAAAATGCGCAAACTTTTTCTAATCCTTCCATAATCCTACTTCCTTTCTTGGAATTTAAAACAATTATATCATGTAATCGAAGCTGCTTCTGACCTTAACGAACGGTCTTACCTTCGTTGTAGCGACCTCAACATGCAGAGGATTCGAAGAATAATTCTTCAATGCATCCTCGTTTTCGAAAAGTGAATCGAGCATCGCATCACCTGATGAACTTGCGAGCTTATCCGTGTTTACCTTTATCTCGATCAGGCCCGGGATCTTGCCCGCGAGGCCTTCAAGACCTGCCTTGATGCCTGCCTTGATCTCTTCTTTTTCACTGTCGGAAAATTCGTCCTTGAGCGTCCAAACTATTACGTGTCTGACCATGATCTGTTCCTCCATTAGGGAAAACTACCGTAATTATATCATTTAGGCTTCAAGGCTTAGGGGACAAACACAAGGGCTGCCGGAAACTATAAGTTCCGACAGCCCCTGCTTGTATGGTGCACTTTCTCCAAGGGGTTTGACGTCAGTGGCATTGGATCGATGAAACGGCGGAGCTTGCTTTCGGGAGATAACCGAACCAGAAGATGCCTGCAAAGGCAAGGACAAAAAGCAGAGCGGCACATCCGAATACAATCGCCGTGATCTTATGCTTTCTGGCCTTATCGTCTTCGCCGGCATCCCTGTATGACTTGGTCTTATAGATGCTGGCTGCAAGGCCGATAATGAGAATATCCGGGATTACCATAGTGACTGCAAATTCAGCAAGGCCTGCGGGAAGAGCCTTTTTCACTTCGTCCAGCTTGTCCTCTTTGATGCCCAATACGCGGTCGATCTCAACATTAACAGCCTCAACATAGTGAGGGTCGTTCCTTCTTTGATATGAAGGCATCTCGGCGCGCACGGCATAGACTAAGACAAAGATATTGAGTGCGAGGATTATCGTAACTGCCAGAAAAATGTAGATCTTCTTCCACAAAGCCATAGGTGTTTTCATGTGCCGGTCTCCTTTTGGTTTCTTCAAAATTGTTCCTTTGCCCTTATATACAGATAGAGGGGCCTAAATGTTGCACAGAGAAATGAAGCGTGGTAATATCATTATTGAACGCGTACAATAATCGAGGTCAAAATATGCAAAAGGACGTAAAACTGGGCATCACAAAGGAGAAACTGATAGACGCTACTTTCGCGCTGATGGAAGAAGCAGACGATCCGCTCAACGTGACATCAAGGCAGATCGCGGAGCGTGCCGGCGTTAAGCCCTCCATGATCAACTACTGCTTTGGCTCGCGTGAAAACCTCATCTATCAGACATTCCAGAAGCAGTACATGGGTTTTCTCAAAGATAAAGATGTCGAAAAGCTGATCGCGTCGGACATAGCGCCCAAAGACCTTTTGAAAAAGCTTCATTTCGTCGTTGCCAAGTGCCTCGTGGAAAACCCCAAGTTTACCAAGGCGATCACGGGCTACGTGCTATTTAACAGGGACCTTTCGCAGGAGTCGTTCAGTTTTCCCTACGTGAAAAAGCACTATTCCGGCAAAAAGACCGATGAGGAGTGCCGCCTGATCGCTTACGAATTATCTGCCATGATGCAGCTGATCGTGTTCCGCAAGGACGACATCAGGGAGTCATTCGGCATAGACCTTAACAACGACGAAGAACTTCAGAAATATATCGATATGAGGGTCGACCTCCTGCTGGCATGAAATACATTTTTGACTTAAGATCCATACCTTCTTCAGAGCTCGAAAAGTGCGGCGGCAAAGCAACGTCGCTGTCTTTGATGATGCAGAACCTTAAGATGAATATTCCGTCAGGATACGTCATCACCGCGGATGCTTTTCGCGACGGAAAAATAACAGAGGAAGCTAACGTGGAGCTGAATGCGCTGCTTGCAACACTGGACCGCCTCAAGACCTACGCTGTAAGATCTTCTGCGATCGGCGAAGACGGCGCGGGCAATTCATTTGCAGGACAGTATGAGACATTGACCGATCTGATGGTCCCCGCGATCAGGGACGCTGTTAATCAAGTCGCCGCCTCTGCCCAAAATGCGCGCGTCGAGAACTACAGATCGCAAAATGACATCGCCTCCGAAGGCATCGGCGTCATTATCCAGAAGTTCATAAAGGCTGATTTTGCGGGCGTTATCTTCACCTCCGATGCAATCTCCGGAAATGACGAAAAACTCGTCGGAAACTATGTCCGCGGCGAAGGCGAAAAACTCGTGTCAGGCTCGGAGAATGCCGAAGAATTCAGGATAGGCGCGCTCCGGTTTTCCTACGAAGGCAATCCCGAGCTTGCGCCTTATGCAAAAACGCTCCGCAAATACTGCCTCGCAATACGCTATTTCTACGGCGTTCCGATGGATATCGAATGGGCCGTTAAAGGCCGCAAAGTCTATATCCTTCAGGCGCGCCCGATAACTACACTTACAAGGCTCAACACCAAAAACTACGACATCAACGGCACGAGATCAGGCGCAAAGCTCCTGACCAAGACCAATGTCGGCGAGATCTTCATGAAGCCCGTAAGTCCCATGACCTTCAGCGTTTTGGAGAAGATCAACGAATTTGTCGGGCTCCCCTGTTGGCTCGAAAACGTCTGCGGCCAGGCCTACATGAACGTGTCCGTCATGTGCTCTTTGATGGTAAGCCTCGGCATGTCGCGCGAAAAGGCTTACGAGAACGTAAAAGACTTAGTCGGCGGCATACCGGAAGGCTGCGAGATCCCGATATCACCTTTTGACAAAAAGGCTTTCAAAAAGCACATCTGGGGACTCCTCTTCCCTAAAGACAGATCGAAGCTTACGAAAAAGCAGAAGCACGAGATGGTCGCTGATCTGCATGTTATTTCAGAAGAGCTGATAGAGCGTATCAGGAAAATCGATAACAATTCCGATCTCAAGGCTTTCTGGGATGAAGTCCTGCAGCCAAAGCTTAACGACGGCCTGGCTTCGATACTGGCAGAGAGCGGAACATCTCTGGTACCGCTTTTCAGTCTGCGCAAAAAGATTACTGAAATTGCCGGTGAAGACATGGCAAACCGCCTTTGCACCGGCTCTTTGGGCATTATCGAATGCATGAAGCCGACGCTGCTCTTAGACGATGTCGCTTCAGGAAAACTTACCCGCGAAGACTATATCCGCGAATGCGGCCACAGGTCAGCCGATGAGATGGAGCTCATGTCTCCCCGCCCCTACGAAGATCCTTCGTTTATCGACGATCTCCTCAAAGACCGCGCCGTCACCACGGCAAGCCTCCGTGAAATGCAGGCTAAACAGAAAGCTTCGTACGAAGAGGCTCTTGCCGAATTCAAGGAAAAATATCCTTCGAAGCGCAGATGGATCGACAAGGAGATGAAGAAATTCGTCCGCGCAAATGTTTTCAGGGAAGATATCAGGAGCAAAGGCGTAAGGATCTTCTGCGTATTCAGGCAGTACTGCCTCAAAGCAGGCGAACTTAACGGCTTGGGCGACGATATTTTCATGCTGGGCTATAAGGAAATGTTCGCTCTTTTGAAGGGCGATAAGACCTCAGTCTCCTATATTCCCGCCCGCAAAGAGACTTTTGCAAAGTATCTTTCCTATCCGGGCTTTCCGAACCTCATAATCGGCAGGTTCGATCCCGAAAAATGGCTGGAAGATCCCGCCAGGCGCTACGACTATTTCATCAAGGACCGTCCGTCTTCAGAAGATCTTACCTCCGACGTCAAAGGCTTTGCAGGCGCTTCCGGCGTTGTAACAGGAACAGTCCGCGTGATAGATGACGTGAGCAGGATCGACGAGTTACAGCAGGGCGAGATCCTCGTCACCCGCGCCACGAATATCGGCTGGACAGTCGCATTCCACAAGGTTTCCGCGATCGTCACGGACATCGGCGCGCCCTTATCCCATGCCGCAATAGTCGCAAGGGAATTCGGCATCCCGGCAGTCGTCGGGTGTTCTAATGCGACCACGGTGCTTAAGACAGGCGACGTTGTTACAGTCGACGGCGAAAAAGGCACGGTAACGGTCGTTGATCACGGTGACGGTCATTAACCGCGGTGACGATTGTTGATCGCAGCGCCGGGTGAATCATTCCACTATCGCAATGGGAACCAGTCCACTATCGCAAAGTGAATCACTCCGCTATCGCAAACGGCCTTTTTTTAGGGCAAAAACGATAGAAAATCGCGATTTTCTATCGTAAAGGCACTTTTTTCGGGCAAATGCGATAGTGACGGCCGGAAAGACAGTCGCCACACTGCAACAATCTCCCCCTCCTGCCTGTATTAGAGGTATATAGAAACTCAAAAGAGTTTTATGCTACTATTATTTGAAGGAAAAATAAGGGAGAGGTACTCCATGATCGATTTTTATAACGCATTTATCTCTTACAGACACGCGCCGCTGGACATAAAGATCGCCGAGCACATCCAGAAGCAGCTCGAGCATTTCCATGTTCCGCATAAGCTCAAGGGTGAGATCAAGCATGACAGGATCACAAGGATCTTCCGCGATAAGGACGAGCTCCCTATCACGAGCGATCTTACCGAAACGATCACTAATGCGCTCGAAAATTCCGAGTACCTGATCGTTATCTGCTCGACCAACACCAAGGAATCAATGTGGGTCAAAAGGGAGATCCAGACCTTCCTTAAGACACATACCAAGGACCAGATCTTTACGGTCCTCTGCGACGGTGAGCCCCAGGATGTAATTCCCGAAGAGCTCCTGACAGGCGAAAAAGAGATCGTCGACGCATTTGGCTGCACGCACAGGATCAATGTTCCGGTCGAGCCTTTGTCATGCGACTACAGGATGCCTAAGTCCAGAGCTGATAAAGAAGAGCTCCCGAGACTCGCAGCAGGAATCTTAGGCTGCTCTTACGATGAACTCCAGAGAAGAAGAAGACAGTACAAAATGAGGCGCGCTGCGGCAGTTGTTGCTGCGGCATTTGCAGGCGTAATGGCATTCGGCGGCTACATGCTGTACAGCAGGATCGAGATCAATAAAGCTTATATCGAATCTTTGCGCGCCAGATCAGTATATCTCGCAAATGAATCAAGACAGCTCTTAGAAGACGGCAAGAGGGCCGATTCGATCCAGCTGGCATTGGCAGCTCTCCCTGCCGACAAGAAAGACAAGACTCCCGAGACGGCTCAGGCTATCCGTGCGATCACTGATGCAACGGGAGCATATACCACCAACCATGGTCTGGATATCAAGCCGGCATGGAACTTTAAGTGTAAGTACGACGTTAAGTCCACTGTCACATCTGATGACCTGTCTTATCTCGGCGCTCTTGATTCTTCAGGCAATATCTACTGTTGGGATACAACGACAACGGCACTTGTTTTCGAGAAAGCCAGCTTTGAAGAACCCGTAAGAATTGATATGCCGAACGTTGAGACATTTGTTATCACTTACGCCCATAAGATCGAGGCATATAACATACCGTCCGGAAAACTCATGTGGACATATAAGCCTGACACCACCACTTCGTTCATGAAGGATCATATACAGTTCACCGTAAGCGATGTTTTCGCTAATATCGGCGATTCTAAGATCGTACAGTTTTCTTTGAGAGACGGTACTGTCAGGGAGACTTACGCGTTCAAACAGGATTCCATCCTGAACGGTGTTTTCAATCCTGCAGTATCTCCTGATGGTAAGAAGATTGCTTATTCTGACGATAATATGGTCTTTGACGGTTCTGATTCCACAACTATACATATCTACAATACTGAGACCAAAAAGGATATAACTCACAAGATCAAGACCAAGTATATGGAAGATCTGGTCTTTATAGATAACGATACCCTTTGTGCTGTCTCCACAATGGATTTCGTCAATACATCTGTTTCATACAGCCTTGCTTACGATGAGCTTAAGCCCGGAACCAAGACATTCACGTTCTACAGAATCAATGAAGATAAGCATTGGTCACAGGATCTGGTCTATACTGATGTCTCAATGGGTGTAGGCGTTAAGGCCCTGCCTTCAAGAAATGCCGTACTCTGTTATGTAGGAAATGCAGTCGCTGTTTTCGATCTTACAAACGGAAATGAACTGAACAGATACACGACCAGCAGCTCAGTCATTACAGCCGGCGACTTTAACAAAGACGGACTCCCTGAATTCATTTTAAGACACGGTGAATATGTTGCTGCCAGAAGCACAACGGCCAACAATCTGGCATCTTTCAATGTGCTCTGCAATAACATTACTTCAGGCGCTATCGGAAATGTCATCTATGCAGTATCCAGGTACAGTACCGACATCATCAGCTATAACCGCACGATCCAGGATGACGAGTGGAAGGCTGTAAAGGCTCCTTCAGGTTTTTCGACCGGTTCTACTGCACAGGTATTTGACTCGAATGAAGAATATCTCGTCACTGCATCGATCATCTCATCAGATGACAAGAGTTATATCAGGGTAAGCGTAATTGACCTTAATTCCGGAAAGCTCTCTTATACAGAGGATCTTAAGGATACGAATGCCAGCTTGACCAACTTCGATATGGATTATATCGACGGCAAATTTTACCTCTTGACCGAAAATGACACCTATCTGATCGATCCTGATAAGGACAAGATCACTCCTTCCAATCTGGAGCTCGAATTCGGTACGATGAGATCTAACGGCAAGCTGTTCTTCTGCGAGTCGGATTACACATCAGATGAGCTGACCGTAAATATCTGCAATTATGACGGTTCTGACAAGGATGATCTTACAATTCCGGATATTGAGGAAAGTTATGTAGGTTACACCAATTTCAATGCTTTCTACATGAAGAACATGAACAAAGCCTTCCTCTTCATCGTTGACACGTTATACGCCGTTGACATGAAGTCCATGGATTATGAGGAAGTCGACCTCCCGGATAACTGGGACTTCGCCAATATCCGCAATTTCTACGTAACCTCATCAGATGACGGTTCCCGCGTCTTTTTCACTGACGGAAACACAGTAATTGTTACTGACGGTTCATTGAAGGAACTGTTCACGATCAACATCAACGGCGGCACCACAGAGTGTGCAGTCTTCAGAAATGACCGCATCTACATTGTCGGCAACGGTTACCTCTACGCATACGACAGCAATACCGGCGATCTCGTAAACAAGTGTGAGATGAAGTATTTCACTAAAGGATACGAGACAAAGGCATGGTTCGACGAAAAAGAAAACCATCTCTACATCCAGGCCGAACCCGTCCTCTATATCTTCGATCTGGATTCAATGTATGAATTAGCCTGCATCGAAAGCGTCTATTGCTATCACAAGGCTACCGACAGGTTCTATTGTTTCTCTTACCTCGGCTCCAGCGAGGTGATTCCGGGATACATCAAGCATTACAGTGTTAAAGACCTGATCGAAAAAGCCAAGGGCCTGATCGGCGACACGCCTCTTGATGATGCCACAAAGTCAAAGTACGGACTGTGATACTTAAGTTAACATCTGACACCGCGAAAAAAGGGTTATCTCGATATGAGGTAACCCTTTTTGTGGTTGAGAGACTTTTTTTCGAGACCACCAAAAACGGAAAACCGCCGACAAAAGGTTCAAATTCCAGTGCTTTGCACATTCTGTTGACGAAAATCGAAAAATCGTCTGCAAAACGTGCAAATCAACGCGTTTTTGCACATTCTGTTGACGAAAAATGAAAATCCGTCTACAAAACGAGCAACCCAGGGTTTTCACGTCATGTTGCACGAACACCCTTCACCCAACCATCGACTGCTGAAGTTGTTTCACGAAAACCGGAAATTCGGTGACAAAAAGTTGAACACGCGGAATGCGGAACAAAAAACAGGCTGCTCCTGGCAACCTGCTTCGTGTGCAATAAAATTTATATCAGTCTTTAGATCATCTGATATGACTTGTCCATGATATCTTTGTTGATGATATAGATATCGTGCTCGTCGTCGGATCTGACTGCGATATAATCGCCTACCCTGCCCGAATAGTACTTATCCTCAGTCCATGCCGTGAAGAGCTTTACGGGCTGCTCCAGGGGCTTTGCGTATATGATCGCGCTGCTGATGGCTCTGATCGTTTTCGCAAACGGGAGAACATACTTGATCTCGCCCGTGCTTGAATTCCTGATCCTTGGCTCGTACTCGAATTCTCTTGTGTAGATGAAATTCGTAAACTCATAGCTGCTCAGGAGCTTTTGTTCCTTAATTGGGTAGATCTCGCCTTCGACGCCGATCATGAGATATGCCTCTTCGTCGATGACGGTATCTACGTCGCCTTCAAGGGTTCTGATATTTACGTGTGTTCCGACGGGGAAAACATCAGCGAGCCTTACAGTGCCCATCGTCTGCTGGATCTTCTTGTAACGTCTCATCTTCGTGGTGTCGAGAGTAGTATCCTTGGCATAGATGACTATGTATGTATCATAATAGAGCGCGAGTCTTTCCCTGATGATCTCCTTGGCGGGCTTGGTCAAAAGTTCAGGTTTGATAGTGCCGCCGGCCTTTAAGATGTGACCGCCGCCGCCACCGATCCCGTCAGCGAGGAACGCTGCGAGCTCATTTGCATAAACTTCCTTGGAACAGCTTCTTACGGAGAATTTAACTTCGTAAGCACCTACGTAAAAAGCGACGCAGACGTCAACGCCTTCTGTCTCGAGTGCGAAATCACTGATGACACCCAGGATTGAAGGATCGCAGGGCTCTGCCTCGATTACCAGATATTTGTTGCTGTCGTAATATTCATAGTTAAGGATTGCTTTTCCCGTGATCTGCAGTTCGTTCAAGGAGATGTTGGAGTTGCTCATCTCGGTAACGATGGCCTTATTGAAGTTCAGGGAATCGAGCATGTCTCGGTCAATAGGGTGCGAGACTTCCGACAGCCTGTTGGTGTCGGTATAAAGGCCGTAGTAAAGGGCTGTTGCGACAAACTTATTCTCGTTCGGGTCGTACCCTTCATCCTTCAGCATCTTCCAGATTACTGTGGCGCAGCTGCCGAGTTCGCTGTTGATATTTGAAAGCTTATCGTCAGTTTCAACGAGTTTTCTGTGGTGGTCGATGATTGCGACTTTTTTCGCTTCAGTCTTGGTGACATTCTTTTCGCCATACTGGCAGTCGACCGTGATCAGGAGGTCGGGCTGCTCTTCAGTACTGATAAAAGGCATGTATTCGATCGGGATCTCGAGCTTCTTTACCATGATGGTAAGATTGCTCTTTTTGATCTCATTGCGGCCTCTGTAGATGAACTTGACGTCTCTTCCATTCTTCTCGAAAAACCACTTCAGCGCAAAGCCGGATGCAATAGCATCCGCGTCAGGATTATCGTGACACTGAATAACGATGTTCTTAAATCTTAATAAGTCTTGTAATCGCATGCACCCTACCATATACAATTAGTGATTTTAGCATTGTATCAGAATTTTCCGGCAACTTCATTACAAGATTAAGACTTAGCCGTTTCTTAATTGAGGCAATTTAAGCTTTTATTGCCTCCAAAACAGGATCTAAATAGGTCTTGTCTGTCCAGTCATGTGCCTCATTATCGGTTGCTTCGACAAGAGCTTTTTCCCAGACGGCCATTTGCGCGGGATCCTTTTTCAAAAGTGATTTGCGGAGCATTGTGCAAAGGTTTCTGTCGACAAATGACATGCTCTTAAGATCGAAAGCTCCCCTGCAGTAGAAAACCGGGATGCCCTTGAGTTCGTCCTTCATGTTCATTTCTATTACGGCATCAACAGATTCCTTGTCGTAGGGTGATGCGCCGCACATGAAAACAAGGAGCTTCTTACCCTTGATCTTTCCAATGTTCTTCTTAATATATGAAGTGCAGGAGATGCCGGACGCATATACACCGCCCCCTGCTATTACAACATCGCATTTGGCGACCTCATTAATGTCGGCTTCCTTGGTGGTTACGCAGGGAAATCCGGTTGCTTCAGAGAGCCACTCCGCGTACTTCTTTACCGCACCGTATTTTGATTTATAGATGATAATTCCTGTCATTTAAACTGCCTCCGTAAGGTTCTTCTCGATCTTCGTGATCGTCTTTATAGTTGTCTTGATATCTTTTTCAGGAATGCCTTCGAACATCTTTTCCATGACTTTGATGCTCATCTCGTTGTTCTTTTCGCAGAACTTCATGCACTTCTTTGTAAGGACGATGCGCTGCTTTCTCTTGTCTTCCTTGTCCTCCTGGAACTCGACAAAGCCCTTGCTCTCGAGCTTTAAGAGGATCTGCTTAACGTTCTGGTGGGAGCTTCCCAGGACCTCCGAGAGCTCTCTTATCGTCGGTGCTTCCTTGCACATGTTTATGCATATGATCGCGAAAAACTGTTTCCAGCTGATCTCCTTCATCATGCTGTCCGCCATCGCCTGAAAGCGGTTTTCGAACGCGCTTAAAAGGCCCAGGAGGTAATAGCTGGAGGGTATTCCTTCGAAATCCAATGTGTTGCTCTTTACTGTATCTTCAATATTCATGGTGCTTCTCCACAATAGGTAATATATTACCCGATATGGTAACATGTTACCTGTTTGATGTAAAGGGTCTTTTTGTGCCACGTGGAACATGGTATAATAAATATGTTGCAGGATAATTAGTTATTCGCGTTCTGCAGCCGCGACGCTCAAAAGAGCGGGGTTACCAATGATAAGAACCTTAGAATCTCATCATGAATGACAAAGTAGGACGGGAATTTCCCGTAGGTTTTGCTGTTCGTGAAAGGAGGTTCTTTTTTATGTCTCACGATAGCGATTTTGAATATTTCGAGAAGATGGCTCACTGGAGCTTCGACGAATTCGGCATTCACGAGGAGTGTCTGACGGATTGGGATCTTTATGGTCTTTTGAATGCTGCTGCAAAAGAGGATTCCAGGATCCTGGACCTTGGCACCGCCGGCGGCGAAAAGATCCTGGAGTTCTTCCCTGACTGTGCCCTAATACTCGGCACGGACTACTCCCCTGCCATGATCGAAACGGCGAAAGAAAACCTTGCAAAGAGCGGCCGGAAAAACATCTCGTTCAAGGTAATGGACAACCTCAACATGGATGTTCCTTCCGGTTACTTTGACATCGTCGTTGCGCGCCACACCTGCACTGATCCTGTACAGATCTATGAGTGCCTAAAGCCCGGCGGAACCCTTCTCATAAGGGGTGTCGACAAGTACGACTGCTGGAACTTAAAGCTCATAATGGGCGGTGGCCAGGGTTGGCAAGATCCGGTGCCGGTCTCGATTGCCGATTATGAGAATGTCCTCAAAGCAGGCTTTTCAGAGGTCGAACTCGTACCGATCCACACGCGCGAATACTTCAAAGACAAAGAAGTATTCAAGCGCTTTTTGGAGACCGTTCCGATATTGGACGGCGTGGCGATTGAAGGCGGCATCTTAGACGAAGAAAAGCTCGAAAAGTACATAGCCGGGAACACCGTCAGCGGCCGGATAATCCTCTACCGCGCATACTACGGTTTGAGCGCAAAAAAGTCTTCCTGATCTTCAAGAGACGGTTTTTTCCGGGAAAACCGGAACAAACTTTGCATTTCGCGACAACAAAAGTGCCATTCGCGACACTTCTGATTTTGACGCCTTTCCGCTTGGTAGTATTACGTTGTCAAAAGCAAAACCAAATCGAAAAGCGAGGAAAACAGTATGGAATACGTAAGAGGCACAGACATTAATTCACTTTCAAAGTTCTTTTTGAAGAGAGTCGCATACGGAAAGATCGAGATCCACGAGAGCTTAAGGGACGAACTCTCATATGAGATCTTGAGCGATATGTTAACTGAAGCAAAGCAGGGCTTCGTAAATGAAGAAGGCAAGCTCATCAAGGATATGCCCCAGGCAGAGATCTTAGTCATGACAAAGAAAATCGACAAGAAAAAGTACATCATCGGCCTTACCGAGATCAGGAGATTTGCAGGCACACCTTCAGATAAGACGGGCATCGCACGCTGGTTGGAAGATTCAAGAGACCTTCTTAAAGAAGGCAGAAGATTTTTCGCAGAAGGATTCGAAAAGGAAATGGCTTATTTTGACCATTCCGTAATCGACCATTTGAGAAATTCAGTAGGTTCCGGACAGGCGCACGAAGCTGAATACCAGGAAAAGATCATCTCCAGAGTCAAGTATAAGAAAGTGCTCGGAATCACCGTCACAAGGTTTGCACTGTTCATCACGATGCTCATTCTCTGGAGCGTAGCTTTCAAGAACATTGCATTAGGAATCTGCTTTGCGATCTGCTTTGTCGGAAGCTTTACCATGATCACAAACAAGTCAAAGTCCGAAGAAAAGGAAGCTTAATCTGATAATAAGGTACAGCCTTTTGACATAAAAGTGCCGGCATTCATGCAAGTTTAGCGATTTACTGTTTTCCGCTCTGCATGGGATGCCGGCACTGATTTTTTGATCAAAACTTCGATCAGACTGCCTTGGTGCCTCTCGGAGTGTTGTCGGTCGCAATATGGACCTCACCGTTCTTAACTTTCTTTCTGAGGACTGAGATGAAAGCATCACTGTCGACAGGAGCTTCACTCTCTGCCTTCAGAGGCTTCTTGCCGGAGAAAATGCTTCCTTCAAGTCCGGCACAGTAGTTCGTGATGACGACCTTATACTTGGTGGTCTGGTCTGTAAGATCGACCTTTGTGCCGTCGCTTAATGTAATGCTGACGATCTCATAAACGGGCTCAGTGTCAGTTCCGTTATTCCTGTATTCAAAGGTAAAACCGGACATCTGGCCGCCGTATTCGACGTTGGCATAAGCCTTTGCGATCTGCTGGGCGAGTTCCTGTCCAGTGAGTTCATAGACCATCAAAGAGTAATTGAGATTTGTCATGGCATAGATATCTGCTGCGGAGAGCTGGTACATGCCTGATTCAGCAACAACAAGATCCTTGCCGATACCGCCGCCGCTATGGAAAGCAGCAACAACACCGCTGCTCTTGTAGTATTCGAGCATCAGGCCTGTGATAAAGTTGCCTGCGGTAGTAGTCGGTCCGCTGATATGGCCTTCTCTCTCAACACTGGTTTCGATGTAGCCCAAAGCTTCATTGAGCGTATCGGCGATCTTGTCTAAAGCAGCGTGAGTGATCGCCAGAACATTCTGGTCGAAGTTTTCGGCATTGGCAGAATTCTCATAAAGATCTTCCGGAGATTCCATGATCGAAATGTAAGTAAGATAATCGACCTTTACTGTTCCGTCAGTCTTGAAAACAAGTGTTGCATGAGCGTAGCCCTGTGCCTCGCTCTCAGCCTGCATATAGTAAATGCCGTTGTCAGCTGTTCCTGTCATTCCCTTGTGTGTACGGCCGCCCATAACAAGAAGGACATCATTGGGATCTAATGAGTTTGCCATCTCATCTGCAGCGCAGTGTGCAACAACGATAGTTGCATCAGGATGCTCGGCAGCGTTGATCTCTTTTACACGCTTTGAGAATTCAGCGAGATCATCGTGGATCTCAAACATCTCGAACTTTGATGCCGGGATCTCTGAAGCATAGTTGGGAATGTAACCAATCAGCGCAATGCGGCAGCCGGCCTTTTCAACGATGACATAATCCTTTGTAGTGAGCGTTCTTCTCTGGTTTGTCGTGTTGTAAAGGTTAGAAGCAAGGACCGGGATCGTCGGATTCCCGGTATATTCGCCAAGCTCGTAAGAAGGAACTGTGGCGGTACCGTCCATCGCGTATTTTGAAGCATCCCAGTCAAAATCGTGGCTGCCCAGAGTTACTGCGTCGTATCCCATCGAATCCATTGCAGCCCTGAGAGCCGCGCCCTGTGTGAGGTTTGATACGACGTCGCCCTGATATATGTCTCCGCCGTCAACGAGCAGAACGTCAGCATAATCGCCTGAAGTTCTCGCATCATTGAAGATCTTTGCCATATAAGCGAGCCTGTACTGGTATGTACTCTTATCGCCGCTGGAAATATCAACGAGCTTTCCGTGGATATCGCTCGTCTCGTAAACCGAGATCCTTTTTTCCGTCAGCGTCTTTGTCTCGGAAGAAGACTCAAAGGTCTGTTCCGTAGAAGTTTCCGTCTCTGTCGGAACAGGATCCTTATAGACATAAACTATCGTGCTTGCGATCAGCACCACCATGAATGACAGCAGCGCAACCGTAAATATAATGGCTTTAGTGTTGTTTGCTTTAGACATGCATTATCTCCAAAATAAAATTCCAAGATATAATAATTTATATTTTTATAGTGTTCAACCGTTAAAACATGCCAAACAGGTTACAATATCGGCAGTGTGAGTCCCAAAACATGTATGAAAGTTTTTCGAAAAATAGGCGGGCATCTTTTAAGCTTTCTTCTTTTTCCTGACAGCGAAAACTGTGATAACTATTGCTGCTAAAAAAATTGCAGAGCCAATACCGGCAGAGAGGTTCCTGTCTGCCGTCTTATAATTCGAAATGGTGATGTCGAGCGTCACGATGTTGCTTGCCGGATCCGTCTTAAAGTCTCCGTTACACTGTTCGGAAAAGACTTTGATCTTGTAATTCCCGGGCATCAGATCTGCCGGAACATTGATTGCGGCTTTGCCAGAATCTTTTGCATCTGCAGAGGTGTTATCCACGATATTTCCGTAGTAAAGAATGTTGCCTTCAGAGTCTTCTATCATCGCCGAGACATATTCATTTGCGCCTGCCAAAGCGCCCTTGTATTTGACCTTTACCGCGCCATCTTTGAGGATCGTTTTAGAGCCTGAAACGGATGCTTCGAAAACAGGTCTTGTATCGTCTTTTATAGTGAGCTTCCAATCGCTGCCGGTATAAGAACCGACTGTTTTCATTGCATCTGCGCCGGGCACGCCCGAAGTTTTGCCGCCCTCTGCCGGTGATGTGAAAAGCACTTTTGAAATGTCGATATTCATCGCGGGACGCACTGCGAAAATAAAGTTATTAACGTTACCGCCTCTTACGAATACGTTGCCGGCATTAAAGACATTCGCCGCATTTTTGGCGTCACCGGGGGTCCTGAGCCACCACGCGCCCGACATGTCGGCACCCGTCATGGCACGCTTGCTCTTGGTGTATTCGGTGTTGAGCGCGACGCGCGTGCCGCCTTTGGCCTTCCAGTCAGTCGGGAACCCCAGATCCGGATCGATTACTTCATAAATGGATAAAAGATAAACCTTGTCATAGGTATCGGCACCTGCTTCAGAGCCCTTCGCACCGTCCTCATTTACGACATAGGATTCAAGTACAGCGCCCTGCTCCTCTGTGGTGAATGCCTTATCAAGGAATTTGCTGTTGAGCCACTTTCTTAGGGAACAATTTTCCCAGGTGACTGTTTCAGCTGAGGTATTGTATTCGATGCAGTCAAGGTTCTGGTCTGACACGACGAAAAGGCTGCCGTCATTTGCGAGGACTCTCCATTTTACGGGCTCCTTGTTGCTGTCTGTCGCATCTTCACTTTTGACGGACTGCCAGTAGTTTCCGAAATAGATATTGCTCTCCATCGCGCCCTGGATATGGGCCGTTCCGCTCATGATCGCTTTGCAGGAATTGTCATTATCGCCTGATTCTGCGCAGAGAGTTTTTTGAAATGCCGAAAACGGCAGTAATCCTGCCATCAAGACCGCAGCCATGCTCACAAAAGCTTTGCGCAAATTCACGTCAGATCTCCCCATAATCAATGTGCAAAGGAAGGTATCGATTATCACCATAATCAACCCCTTTGCGGTTCATATTCTATCATAATTGATGGTTCTTCACGGTAAGCTTGGGAATCACTTAGTTGTTCAAGCGATGTTCTGTTTCATTGACTACATGTCCTACTGAAATTTTAAAATAAAGGCATTTCAGTCAAGATTAGAGACAAAATCTTGACTGGAATTTTGAAAAATGAAACTTTCAGTCAAGTTTTTCGAGAAAGTTTGACTGAAACATGCGAAAAAAGAGATTTCAGTCAAGAATGAAGTGGTTTCCTTGACTGAAATTGAAAGAATTATTAATTTCAGTAGAAACGATTTACAAGTCCAGGTTTCCGTACGACGTTTACGATGCCAACAAAAAAACACCTTAGCTGCGAGTTCCGCAGGCGCACAGCGCCGAGGACTGTCTGAAGCAGCAAGGTGTTATTTTGTTGGCGCTCCAAGCAGGAGTCGAACCCGCATCTACGGTACCGGAAACCGCTATTCTATCCGTTAGACTATTGGAGCATTTTTCGGACTAATTATACTTATCTTCCGGAGTATTGTCAGCAACAGACCGGTTGTCGTTAAGGATCTTAAGGAGCCCCACGATCTCTAAAACAGTCTTGTCCTGCTTAACCGATGAAGGCTTGAAAAGCATGTAAGGCATTGAACCTGTGGCATTGATGTTTACGCGTGCGCCATAGAAACTGTCACGCATCAGAGCGCCAAATGCCTGCATGTCGATCTGAAGATTCTGGTTAAGATAAAGCCTTACGCCGGTGTTCCTGATCGATGCTTTTGTAAAGCCTAAGGGGCGTGCGACAGATCTAATGAGAGATACACCCGAAAGGATATAGACTTCAGGCGGAGCATCGCCGTAACGGTCAGTAACTTCGTCAAGGAAGTCGCTGTAGGATTCATAATCAGAGATGTCGCCGATACGCCTGTAGCAGCTCATTCTAGCTGCTTCATCCTGGATATATGAAGAAGGAATATAAGCATCGTAATCGACTTCGACCGAGAAGCCGTCAGTGGAAGCATCTGCGTGTCCTGTAATGAGATCGGTATCAAGAACTTCGTCTTTACCGGATTTGAGGAGACGTACTTCTTCATCCAATAATCTGCAGTAAAGTTCATAACCGATAACGTCCATCTGGCCGTGCTGTTCAGCGCCCAAAAGGCTTCCTGCGCCACGGACTTCCAGGTCGCGCATTGCAATACGGACACCGGAACCTAATTCGGTAAATTCACGCAGGGCGTTAAGTCTTTTCGAAGCTTCCTCGTTAAGAGGAGCGTCTGCATCGTAAGTGATGTATGCATAAGCCTGCCTGTCGGATCTGCCGACACGGCCCTTGATCTGATAGAGCTGCGAGAGGCCGAAGCGGTCGGCGTTTTCGACGATAAGCGTATTTACGTTAGGCATGTCGACACCGTTTTCGATGATGGTCGTGCAAACAAGAATGTCGTACTTGCCTTCTACGAAGTCGGAAACTACTGCTTCCAGGCCGTTTTCGGGCATCTGGCCGTGCGCATATGTGACGCGGACGCCGGGCATTGATTTTGCGAGGAGATCTGCGACTTTATCGATATCTGACGTGCGGTTATAAAGATAGAAGATCTGGCCGCCACGAGCGATCTCACGCATGCATGCCTGGATGATTATCTGGTCGTCGTAGCCCAGAACATAGGTCTGGACGGCACGTCTGTTGAAGGGCGCTTCTTCGAGGACCGAGATATCGCGGATGCCGGAAAGCGACATATGAAGCGTTCTCGGGATCGGTGTTGCCGATAAAGAGAGAACATCGACATCGGTCTTCATGGACTTGATCTTCTCTTTGTGATTGACGCCGAAACGCTGCTCTTCATCGACGACGAGGAGCCCTAAGTGAGGCGGTTTTACGTCGTTTGAGAGCACTCTGTGCGTGCCGATGATAACATCTATCTTGCCGTTCTTGATGTCAATTAAGCTCTGCCTGATCTGTGCCTGAGGAACGAATCTCGAGAGCAGGCAGACGTTTACCGGAAAGTCCTTTACTCTGGACATGAAATTCTCATAATGCTGCTGGGCAAGAAGCGTCGTCGGCGCGAGCATTATTACCTGCCTGCCGTTCATTACCGCTTTGAACATCGCCCTGAATGCGACTTCGGTCTTGCCGAATCCGACGTCGCCGCAAAGGAGCCTGTCCATTGGCTTTTCGGATTCCATGTCTGCTTTTATCTCGTGTACAGCGCGGAGCTGGTCGTCAGTCTCAACATATGGGAATTTATCTTCGAAGAGCTTTTGCTGCTCTTCGTCAGGAGCGCACGCAAAGCCTTTATTTACGCTTCTTGCGGCGTAGATCTTAAGAAGGTCGTAAGCGACTTTCTTGATTGCTTCCCTCGCACGCGAAACGGACTTTTTCCACTCGTCGCCGCCAAGCCTTGAGAGCTTCGGCTCCTTCTCGCCCGGACCGACGTATTTTTGCAGCGAATCCAGGTTTTCGGGCAGGATATAAAGCGTCTCACCCTTTGCATAAGTGAGCTTAAGATAGTCTTTTCTGATCTCGCCGACCTTCATGTTGACGAGGCCTTCGTAGCGGCCGACACCGTGCTTATCGTGAACTACATAATCGCCGGGATTGATCTCGCTGAAGAAATTGATCCTGTTGCCGCCCTTTTTCTTCGGCGCCTGCTTCTGTTCGGCACCATAGAGCTCCTGCTCGCCAAGGATCGTGATCCCGAGCATCGGATAAGTAAATCCTGCCGGAAGGGGCGCGTCAATTATGTTTGCGAAGCAGTCATATTCGGTCAAACGCTCTTTTAACTGCTCGTAGCGCCTGCCGTGATGGGCGACAAGATATACGTCAGGGTTCTTTCGAAGGAGCAATGCCAGATCTTCTGCCTTGCCCGAAAAGTTATCGGCCGGAAAGCCCGACACCGTATGCGTTACGCCGCCAGGCAGACCGTTGCCCGAAGACTGGAACATCGACAATGTAACAATGTTATTGAGGCTGTCTAAGGCCACCATGACCTTGCTGATGTTGGGCATTGCAGACGGAGAGCACGTGGGAGCGATACCGATCTCGAAAGAGTCACGGCATCTCTGCGCATATTCGCCTGCATAAGCATTCATTCTGGCATCACAGTCGACCATCTCGTCAACGAAAAAGACAACGTCTTTGCCGTTAACATAGTCTATGACTGTATTGAAATCTTTAAGGATAAGGCCGAGCCACCTTGCAATGCCCGAAGGCTCAATGCCGTTTCTGATCTTTTCCGCGTCACCCGTGGCAGTTCTGGAAAGGAGCTCGGCTGCGCGCCTTACTTCCCTTGTCGCGGTGTTCATTTTCGCGAGGTCTTCCTGAACTTGCTTAAGGATCGCATCAGCTGTTTCATTACGCTTATCTTCCGGGAAAGCATAGATGGACGCAGGAACGGCGATGGTCTCTTCGAGCTGCCCTGTCGATCTCTGGGTTTCCCTGTCGAAAGTCTTGATCTGATCTATCTCGGTGTCAAAAAAGCTGATTCTGACAGGCTCCGTGTAGGAAGGCGAATAGATATCGACGATGTCGCCTCTTACTGAGAACTCGCCTTTTTCCATGACCTGCGGAACATTCTCGTAGCCGTTAAGAAGGAGCATGGATACCAGCTCGTCGCGCTCTAATTCCTGACCGACTTTAAGATCCAATATCCTTTTCGCGAAAACGTTTTTAGGTTCAAGCTTATTTAAAAGTGCGCCGGATGTTATTACGGCAGCCCCGAAATCCCCTTTGACGAGCTCTGAGAGGGCCTGTGACCTCGTAAGCTCTAATTCCCTTGAAGAAGCCTCAGCGCTTACGAGAGACAATTCTGAGGGCATCAGGAGGGGTACCGGAAGGTCTGTAAATGCAGCGCAGTAAGATGCGGTGCTCCTGGCCCTTGCAGCATCAGGTTCGATGAAGACAGCTTTTCTCTTATTGAGGCGTGCCAAAGCCATGGCAACATAGACCTTCTGCTCGGTGCAGAGGCCTGTGATGTTAAGATGTTTTCCTGACTTGAGACTGTCGGAAAAAACAGATACGAGCTCTTTATCGGAACTGATCTTTCCGAGGAGCTCTAAAAGTCCCTTATCCATTGGAGATGATCTCCTCAACGGCCTCGCAGGCCTTAACGAAAGCGTCGTTCAACATCGGCCGCTCGTCTTTCGGAACTTCGGAGAGAACGTAATTTACGAGCTCCCAGTTCTCAGGAACAGGACCTGTGCCGATACGGACACGCGGGAACTCTTGAGTACCCAGAAGCTGAATAACCGATCTCATGCCGTTATGTGTGCCTGCACTGCCCTTCGGCCTTACTCTGATAGTGCCTTTTGCGATATCGATATCGTCGTAAACGGTGATTATGTTCTTGGGCGGAACCTTATAGAACTTGGAGATCTCGGCCAGGCACTCGCCTGAGTTGTTCATGTAGGTCGTAGGCTTGATGATGATGACATCCTGTCCGCCTATCTTGCCCTTGCCCCAGAGGCCCTTATACTTTTCTTTTCCGAGAAAAATGCCATGCTTATCCGCGAGCATATCCACAGCGAGATAGCCCATGTTGTGCCAGGTATACATATACTGCTTTCCCGGATTACCAAGCCCGGCGATTATCCACATATCAAACCTTTCGAGAGATCAGACCTCAGAACGTCTGTCGTCAAGTCTGATATAGTTCTCGCCTCTCATACGGCTCTTATTTGCGACCCAGTTGTCTTTGTTAAGCTGCTTGGATCTGCCGATACCGAGTGACAGAGCAGGAACGTCAGATGTGATCGTGGAACCTGCAGCGATGTAGCAATCCTTGCCCAAAACAACAGAAGATACGATATTGGAGTTGCCTCCGATAAATACGTTATCTTCGATAGTGCAGCCGATCTTGTCCTGGCCGTCGAAGTTACATGTAACTGTACCGCATCCGAAATTAACGTTTCTGCCGACCTTTGAGTCACCGATGTAAGTAAGGTGACGTGCTCTCGTATATTCGCCAATGTCAGAACCCTTGACTTCAACGTAAGCGCCGAGCGTAACATGATCGTCGATCTTTGAATCAGGTCTGATATGCGTATAAGGTCCGATACGGCAGTCCTTGCCGATCGTGCTTGAAGAAACGATTGAATTATCTACAACAGTACCGTCACCGATGTCGGAGCAGTCGATTCTGGTATTCTCACCGATGATGCAGTCCTCACCGATATTTGTGTTGCCCAAAAGTGTCGTGCCGGGAAGGATAACCGTATCCTGTCCGATCTCAACTGCATGATGGATCCATGTGGCATTGGGATCAACGATCTCGACGCCGTTTCTCATGTGGCGGTCAAGGATCCTGTGATTCATGATGTCTCTTACCTGGGCAAGCTGCTTTCTGTCGTTAACTCCCCTTGTATCGTCGAAATCGCATACAACAGCGCCTACGGTGTAGCCGTCGTCGATCAGGATTCCGATAGTATCTGTAAGGTAATACTCCTTCTGGGCGTTATTTGCACCGATCCTTCCCAATGCGGAAAGGAGCAGAGGAGTCTTGAAAACATACATTGAAGAGTTGATCTCTTTTACCTTGAGCTCTTCAGGTGTGCAGTCCTTGTGCTCGACGATCTTTGTAACATTGCCGTCCTTGCCTCTGATGATTCTGCCGTATCCTGTCGGATCGTCAGCCTCAGCTGTAATGAGGATAGCTGCGCAATTTGAATTAGCTGAACTGAAAGCTTCCAGAGCCTTCTTGATAGTATCTGCAGATACCATCGGGCAGTCACCCGGAAGAACTATCGTAAGACCGTCTCTGCCTTCAAGGAAAGGAGCTGCCTGCATGACTGCGTGGCCTGTACCTCTCTGCTCTTCCTGAAGCACGTAAGCGACATTCTCGCCTAATACGCTTCTGATCTCTGCCTGCTGTTCGCCTACAATATATACCTGATCCTGGCAGCCTGACTCGAAAAGAGCATCAGCTACCCATTGGATAATCGGTTTGCCCGACACCTGGAACACGACCTTTGAATGCTTGGACTTCATTCTCGTGCTTTTTCCTGCCGCCATAACAACCGCACTGATTTCCATATTAGAACCTCTTATTCATTTAAAAAATTGGGATTACCCCCGACATTATAGCAAATCTTTAGCCCTTATTAAATGAAAAGCCCTGCACTTTATGGGACAAAGTGCAGGACTGAAATTTTCTTTTTTTTCGAGCCCTTAGAGCGAAAAATAAGCTTTCCGGTTATCAGAGACCCTCAACGGAAGCGATTGCCTCACGCATATTTGCCTCAGATTTCTTGAGGAGCTGGTACTCTTCATCTGTAAGACGCATGTCGATGATCTTATCAACGCCGTTTGCACCGATGAGTGCAGGAACGTCCAAAGTAACACCGGAGATGCCGTATTCGCCGTTAAGTCTTGTAGAAACTGTTCTGATCGTGTGCTCGTCTTCTGTGATGGATCTCAAAAGTGTAGCAGCACTTACAGCGATACCGTTGAATGTAGCGCCCTTGAGCTTGATGATCTGAGCGCCGGAAGACTTTGTCTGCTGTGCGATCTCATCCTTAACATCCTGGCCGAAAGGTACGCCGATAGCTTCTGCATACTCGTCGATACCCATACCTGCAACGTGCGTGTGGCTCCAGCAAGGGAACTGTGTCTCACCGTGCTCGCCGAGGATATAACCGTGAACGTTTCTGACGTCAACGCCGAGCTTTCTTGAGATGAGGACTCTGAAACGTGCAGAGTCAAGGTTCGTACCGGAACCGATGATCTTGTTTGAAGGAAGTCCGGACCATTCAGCAACCTTATATGTAACGAGGTCGCAAGGATTGGAGATTACCATGATAACACCCTTGTTGTAGTGCTCCATGATGCTGTCTGTGATGGTGTGAGCGAGCTTGACGTTCTTCTTTGCAAGGTCAAGTCTTGTCTCGCCTTCTTTCCTCGGGATACCTGCTGTGATGATAATGCAGTCTGCATCCTTAACGTCACTGTAGTCGCCGGAGTGAATGTACATATCGCCGATGAACGGAAGTCCGTGGCTGATATCAAGAGCTTCACCAAGAGCCTTTTCCTTATTGACGTCAATAAGTACGAGCTCAGAGCAGAGCTGCTGCATAGCGATTGCGAAAGCTGTAGTTGATCCTACTGCACCTGCGCCGATGATGGCGACTTTAGTTCCTTCTTGTTTATACATGTCTCATATGCCCCCTTTTGTAGCAGTATGAATGATATCAAGAACCAACTTTCAAATAAAGTCATTATTCGTTGCAAAAATTACCTAAAATTTGCACTCGGGAACTCGTATGGAAGTGTAATTTGATAATTTGATAATCAAAGTTTTTCCTTGATTTTGCTGGGTTTTCAGGGCTTTTAGAGTCCTTTTAATCGAATTGACGGTTTTTACTAGAGCCGATATAATGAACTTATAAATGAGGCACTACCACATAGGCGGTTGTCCTCAGAAAATGGTTTGAAATGCCGCCCCAGTTTCCAAGGCTACGGGCGGCTTATTTCTTTGTTGTTATACAAAGAGCAATAATTGAAACTATTAACATACCTATCGTTAATATCACGATGAGCATTTCATAATCAGTCATATTGCACCTCCTTTCACCATAACCAGGGTCATGGGTTTAAGGAGAACAACCGCCTAAACAATAAAATTGTTACGAATTACCGCTTAAGGTAATGCCTCATATACAGTTTAAGGGGTAACAAGCACTAAATCGTTGCTTTAATGGGACTATCCCTGTTTCTACAGACTCAACCAATCACACTTGTCCCAAAAACGGGGTTTTATTCTTTCATAAAAAACGGCGCAAGACCGGATAGGTCTCACGCCGCTATAAATGCTTGTTCAATCTTTAATGACTCAGATCTCCTGAGGGAGCTCCAATGTTCTCTCTGCATTGAGCTTTGCACAGAGTTCAACGAACTTATCGAGTGCAACGCCCTGGAGCTGCTTGTTAGAGCCTCTGACGTTGACAGATACTGTATTCTCAGCAGCTTCCTTATCGCCTACAACGAGGATATAAGGATCCTTCATCTGCTTGAATCTCTTGATCTTGTCTCTCATGTTGACGTCTGTTAAGTCGGACTCGACTCTTACACCAACCTTTGTGAGGGCTTCTGCAACCTTCTGAGCGTATTCGTTGTGCTCAGGTCTGATCGGTACAACTGCTACCTGATAAGGGTTGAGCCAGAACGGGAATGCGCCCTTGAAGTGCTCTGTGATGATGCCGATAAAACGCTCGAAAGAACCGAAGATGGCTCTGTGGATAACGATAGGCATCTTCTGAATGCCGTCCTTGTCGACATATGTGAGCTCGAAGTTATGAGGGAGCTGGAAGTCGAGCTGGACTGTACCGCACTGCCACTCACGTCCGAGAGCGTCCTTGATCTGAAGGTCGATCTTCGGGCCGTAGAACGCGCCGTCGCCTTCGTTGATCTCGTAGTTACCGTCACCATACTTCTCGTCGAGGATGGCCTTGAGAGAAGCCTCAGCAGCGTTCCAGGACTCGATATCACCCATGAAGTCGTCAGGTCTTGTGGAGAACTCTGCTCTGTATGTGATACCGAATGTCTTGTAGATCTCGTCTGCAATAGCGATTACGTCCTTGATCTCGTCCTTGATCTGCTCAGGTGTAACGAATGTATGGTCATCGTCCTGACGGAATTCCTGTACTCTGAAGAGACCGTTCATCTGGCCTGACTTCTCCTTACGGTGGAGAACGTCATACTCGCTGTAACGGATAGGAAGTTCCTTATAAGAGTGCATTGTGCGCTTATAGGACATCATTGCGTTAGGGCAGTTCATAGGCTTTGCTGCCATTGTGTCTTCAGCGTCTACGGAATACTGCTCGGGAGCTTCCTCGCCCTTAACAGCGTCTGTAGCGTTAACACCCTTTGTGATACCGGGAACGATGAACATGTTGTTCTGATAGTGTGCCCAGTGTCCGGAAATGAGCCAGAGCTTCTTATTGTTGATCAAAGGTGCAGAGATCTCTGTGTATCCATGTGCACCCTGGATCTCTCTGGAGTACTTCATGAGCTCCTGATAGAGGATCCAACCACGGGGAAGCCAGTAAGCCATACCCGGAGCTGTCTCACGGAACATAAAGAGGTCAAGAGCTGTACCGATCTTCTTGTGGTCTCTCTCCTGTGCTTCCTTAAGCCATGCAAGGTGAGCCTTGAGCTCGTCCTTTGAAGGGAATGCGAAAAGATATATTCTCTGGAGCTGGTCTCTCTTCTCGTCACCTCTCCAGTAAGCGCCTGATACATTCTTGATCTTGAATGCTGCGCTGAATAATTCCTGTGAATTGTCTACGTGAGGACCACGGCAAAGGTCGACATAGTCATCACCTGTGTAATAGATCGAGATTACTTCGTCTGCGGGCAGATCGATAATGAGCTCTGTCTTGAACTTCTGGTCCTTGAAAAGCTCCAATGCTTCTTCCTTAGAGATCTCTTTGCGTGTCCAGTCTTCCCTGCGCTTGATGATCTCATGCATCTTCTCTTCGATTGCCGGGAAATCTTCCTCAGTTACTGTTCTGGGAAGGACGAAATCGTAATAACATCCGTCGTCGATCTCAGGTCCGATTGCGTACTGTACCTCTTTACCATAAAGCTCGATTACGGCCTTAGCCATGATGTGAGCAAGAGAGTGACGGTACACCTTCAATACTTCTTCTTTTTCCATTTTTAAATTCCTCCTCTAGAGTTTTATGCACAGAACCGCTGTGCAGATAGAAGAAGATTGTATCACAAATAATGAAAAAATACTTATTTAAAAGCAATATGCCGGTACTTCTAAAAGTGTACCGGCACATAATAGCTTCTTTGATTGCGCTTTAAAGCATTACCACTCTTGGCGGATCTTCTTGAAATCAATGCTCTTTAAGACCTTAAGCAGGCCAAGGACCAGAACGATGTGGATGATCAGCTGGATGGCATAAAGGCCGATAAGGAAATAGCCCTTGTTGAATGTAAAACCATCAGAAACGATTGTTTCCTCAGATATATAGCTGCCAACCGAAGCTCCTGTGTCAAAGATCTGGCCGGCAATGAGCGGGAGCGAATCGTAGATCGCATGAGAGATCGCAATAGCCCAGAAATTGTGAGTTTTCCAGTAAAGGATCAAAAGGCCGAATCCCATCAGGGCGCTCGTAAGAGTCTTAAGTATAGCCTGTGTTAATGCAATAGGTGTTTCTATCGATGCACCGATAATGTGGACCAAACCGAATATCAGTGATGAGATGATCGCGATCCAGACAAAGATGTACTTATTATTTCTGAACTGATAGAGCAAAGCATCGTTTATGATCACACGGAAGCAGAGCTCTTCGTATATTCCGACAGATACTACCAAAAGAATGTCGAAAAACAGTTCGAGCGGCCATTTATCTACCAGCTTTACGCCGCCCTTAAGAGCAGGAACAAATCCCACCAGTCCGACAATTACACCAAAGATAAGAAAACCGATGTATTTGAGCTGTACATATCCGATGTCCTTATCAAGCTTTTCGAATGACTTTGATCCGGAGATCGCAAAAATGGAAGCTCCGCAGACAACAGCCAGAATAACCCTCAATAATGCGCATTGAGCCAGGTTGTCGCAGGCTCTGTCAAAAAACTGAATACCTAAATAACAGACTGCTACCGTAAGTATCATGTTCAATAAAGGATACTTCTTCAATAATGCCAAAAACTTCTTCATATATGCCTCCTCATATTTGTTCGAAGTAATTATTTATATTGCCTTACCAGTTCTTACGCATATCTTCAAAATCGATCGTCTTTACGACCTTCTTCCAGAAGATAAGAAGGATCACGATCATGACGATAGACTCAAACACGTATATTCCTACCGACACGCCGCCTAAAAATCCTTCGTGGACATAACTGTGCGAATTATCCTTTTCAGTTACGAACGGTACGTCTTTTACCATCAGGATAAAATCATAAATACCGTGCGCAATGCCGCATGCAAAGATATTGCGTGTTTTCCAGTAAAGGAAGAGCAAGGACATTCCCCAAAGGCCTGTGCTTACGGTTTTCATAATGACCTGTGCAAGCGCTAAAGGTGTTGATGCATCATCACTCATAACATGAACATAGCCGAAGATAAGTGAACCTACGATCGCGCTTACGGCAAATACCCATTTCTTGTTGCGGAACTGATAGATTATCGCGTCGCTTATTACAGCCCTGAAAGCAATTTCCTCAAACATTCCGACGCCCATAATTGCGAACAGCAGCAATAACGTCTGCAAAGGCCAGTCCTTTGCTATGGGGAGCTCCGCAGATATGTTGCTCAAAACGCCAAGCCCGCATAACAAGCCTGCAAAGATAAAGACGCCTATGGACATTTTAAGTACATAAGCTGTCGTTTTTTCGCATTTCTTAAATGTCTTCTCTCCCGAAATGAGAATAAGAAATACGCACATTGCCAGAGCCAACAAATAACGGTGCACACCCATTGCAAAGTTATTGTCAGTATGCAGCAGTTTTATACCTCCAACCGCAAACAAAAAACCAATGAAAGCCGTTAATAACGGAACCTTCTTCAAAACTTCTATGAACTTAGTCAAAGTCCTTCCCTCCCAGGAATTAATTTTTCTCGGTAATATACTCGATATACTTTGCCGTAACAGCATCCTTCTTTGCCTTAGGAAGGATATAAGAACTGCCGTCGGCTAAGATTACGTTCACACCGCTGATCTTCTCTATAAATCCGGGATTAACGAGAAGCCCCCTTCTGATCTCGATAAACTTGTTGCCAAACAGTTCGGCAACGTATGAGAAATTGATGAGCAGGCGCTCTGTTCTGTTATTTGAACAGCAAATAACGGTATAGTGCCTGTCGCTTTCTATCTTGATCACCTTCTCGGTGTGGAAAACATGTATCTCTTTGCCCGTATTAATAACTACGGGTACTGAATATTTCGTGTTCATCTTTACGCTTACACGCGCAAATGCTTTTACGATATCTGCTTCGGAACAGGGCTTTACCAGGTAATCCGTTGCCTGTACCTTAAATGCATCGATAGCATGGTCAAGACTTGAGGTAACAAATATGACCTGCGTGTCAGGAGACAATTCTTTAACGCTCTTTGCTACTTCTATGCCGCTTTCGTTTTCAAGATAAACATCCTGAAACAGAACGGAATAGTTATTTCCGCTCTTCACGCTTTCGATCAGCTCTGTTCCTGTACTAAAACATTTCATTTCAAGGTCTTGAGTAATATCCATTAAAGAAAACCTGATCTTTTCGGCATCGGCGCTGTTATCGTCACAAATAGCTATCAGCATTAGAACCGTCCTTTCATCACCAAACTTGTACCACATTTGATATTATAAAATCGAAAATATGCACCAACTGTATAATATTATGCACGAAATGTTAAAAAGGTGTCATTTTTCAGTATGCTAATATAAAAGACATATCCGGCCGCACCGGAACCGATACCGGTCCGGCTCGGGTTCTTAAAAGACAAAGGTGAAGTGAACATGACTGGCAGTGCTGCTGATTTTCAGGTTTGGGAAACCGTATTACATGCATTCTTAAATTCTTTTCCGTATATGGTGTTGGCTTTGTATGCGTACAGAAGGCACTGGAGGTTCAAAAAAGGCGTCACCCTGACGCTCCTCTTTATAGCTGTAGCTGCACAGATGGTAATCGTTCCGCTCGTATTACTTTCAGGTAATTCAGACAACCCCATCTTCCGTATACTGATTTCTGCGATCCATATTGCTTTCTTTTTCACTGCAGTAAAGGCGAATATAGGCAAGCTGATATTCTCCGTTCTTGTTCTTACCAATCTGGGTACTCTGGTCGTAGTCTGCGCCAGATGTCTTGAAGGTATCTTCTTCCCTGATCTGATCATATATAAATATCACTATACTTATCAGCTGCTCACGATCCTGATGCTCGCGGCCATCATCCCGGCTATGTATATCTTCGTCTTTAAGGACATTGATTCACCTGATTCAGATCCGCAGAGCGGGTCTCTTACGAACAGTAATGCAAGCAATTATATGTGGAACTATCTCTGGCTTATCCCTGCCGTCTTTTACCTTATCTGGCTGCACTATTCGTTCTATGGTGACCGCTCCTCAATCGAAAACTATATGGAACCCGCCAACGCTCTCTATCTTCTGGCTATAGATGCAGGTTCGATCCTTATTTACAGGACCATCATACAGATGGTGAAGATGTACGAAGCAAACACTGCCCTGCTCGACGAAAACCATGTCCTCTCTATCCAGCGTCTCCAGTATGACAGTCTTAACGAGCGTCTCGAAAACATGCGCCGCACAAGGCACGATCTGCGCCATTACGCAGCTCTCTTAAAGCAGATAAGAGACAGCGGCGATATCACAGCCTTAGATGACCTGATAAACACATACACAGAGCAGAACCTTCTTGACCAGCAGCTCGTCTACTGCGAAAACGAGACGGTCAACGTAATCCTTGCGCTTTATTCAGAATCAGCTTACAAGAACAATATCCTCTTCTCCGTAAAAGCCGATATTCCGAAAGATATATTTGTCGACAAGAAAGATCTGGCGGTATTGTTCGGAAACATATTGGAAAACGCCACGGATGCATGCAAAGAAGTAGCAGAAGAAAGATTCATTAACCTCACTGCCACATATGCTTCGACAGCACGAGGATCCCACTCCCTCTCTCTTATAATAAAGAACAACTATAAAACAGAGCCGTCCGAGAATGAGAGCGGCATATTCCACTCTACAAAGCATCCCGGTGACGGCATCGGTATCAGCTCAGTAAAGAACATTACGGAAAAGTACGGCGGAGCCGGAACATTTAATCACGAAGACGGTATTTTTACCGTATCGGTTGTGTTATACGAATAACAAACATTAGTTCTACTACAAAAGAACAAATGAAAAAGCCTTCCCGGTTTAAGGGAAGGCTCTTTTACTTTTGGCGGAGCCGCAGGGATTCGAACCCTGGTGCCCGTGAAGGCAAACGGTTTTCAAGACCGCCTCGTTATGACCGCTTCGATACAGCTCCATACTTAAAGGCACTTAATTATACATACATCAGAACCAGTTTGCAAGTATCTACTTGAAATGCCCTGTTTATATGCGTTTCAAGGCCTTTGGCAGACAGTCTTACTGACCGCAGAGGATCTCAATAAGTCTGTCTAAGTCTTCGTTGTTCTTATAGTCGATCACGATACGGCCGCGGCCGGTAGCGTTATCAAGGACCTTGATCTTGGTCTTGGCACCGAGTTCCTTCTTAAGCCTCGTCTCGACATCCTTAATGCTCAGAGTAAACCTGATGTCAGGCTGCTCGATGACCTTCTTCTTTGCAGGGTTATCCTGTGCTTCAATGTACTTCTTAACAAGAGCTTCAGCCTGACGGACATTGAGGTCTCTTGTCATGATGACGTCAGCTACCTTGCGCTGATCCTCCTTCTCCTTGAGACCGAGGATAGCCTTTGCATGACCTTCTGAGAGATCTCCGCGGCTTACGAATTCCTGGAGGGATTCATCAAGGTTAAGAATACGGATCGTGTTAGCGATAGTTGCTCTCGGCTTACCAAGTCTCTTAGCGAGCTGGTCCTGTGTGAGCTTGTGAACCTTAAGGAGATTCTGCATAGCTGCAGCCTCTTCAATAGGATTTAAGTCTTCTCTCTGGATGTTCTCGATAAGAGCCTGTTCCATTGTCTCTCTGTCTGTAAGATCCCTAACAATCGCAGGGATAACAGAAAGGCCTGCAATACGTGCTGCTCTCCAGCGGCGCTCACCTGCTACGATCCTGTAGCTGTCGCCCTTGCGCTGAACGATGATAGGCTGGATGACACCGATCTCCTGGATGGAATTTGCGAGCTCGTTTAATGATTCATCATCAAAGATCTTTCTGGGCTGGCCGTTGTTGGGGGAGATGTCATTGATCTTAAGTTCAACAACAGAATCTCTCTTATTCTCAGGAATACCGTCAGATGAGAGAAGGGCTCCAAGGCCTCTGCCCATTGCAGACTTGCTCTCAGATACAGCTTTAACGTTAGCAATAGAACGTGCTGCTGTAGCCTTCTTGACAGGAGTTGCAGCCTTCATAGGAGCCTTCTTTGCTACGGGCTTTGCTGCAATCTTTTTAGGAGCAGCCTTTGCTGCAGGTTTCTTTGCAGCTGTCTTTTTAGCGGGTGCAGCCTTTTTTGCAGGAGCTTTCTTTGCTGCAGCCTTTGCAGGTGTCTTCTTTGCTGCTGCCTTAGCGGTTATCTTTTTCTTTGTATTAGCCATATCGTTCTCCTTATACTCGCTTGATTACTTCTTTGACCAAAGACTCATAAGCCTTTGCACCCTTGGAGTTCTTATCATAGTCGCAGATTGCAAGGCCGTGGCTTGGAGCTTCTGCGAGTCTGACATTTCTGGGAATAACTGTCTTAAAGACTTTTGTGCCGAAGTACTTGTCTGTTTCTTCTTTAACCTGTCTGGAGAGCTGTGTTCTCATATTGAACATGGTAAGTACAACTCCCAGGATCTCAAGATCCGGATTGAGTTTCTTCTTAACGATATTGATCGTATCCATGAGCTGTGAGAGGCCCTCGAGAGCATAGTACTCGCCCTGGATCGGGATGACCAGTCTGTCTGCTGCCGTGAGTGCATTGATAGTCAGCAAACCCAATGACGGCGGGCTGTCCAGGATTATGAAATCATACAGATCTCTTACAGGTTTGATAGCATTTTTGAGGATCTGTTCTCTTGAAATGACTGTAACGAGTTCGACCTCAGCGCCAGCCAGATTGATGTTGGTAGGGCAGATGTCTACGTTATCTGCATTGGTCTCATAGATAACTTCAGAGATCGGTGTCTCATTGATAAGAACATCGTAAACTGTCAGTTCGAGTTCACGCTTATCAATTCCAAGGCCGCTTGTAGCATTAGCCTGGGGGTCCATATCGATAAGGAGAACCTTCTTCTTTTTCTTACCAAGGAAAGCGGCAAGATTGACAGCAGTTGTAGTCTTTCCTACACCGCCTTTTTGGTTTACAAGTGCAATTACTGTCGCCATATGTAACTCCTTTTAATAAGTATTCCTATTCACATATGCTAATTTTATCATTATAAATAAGAATAATATATGTCATATTTAATACAATTTACTCTAAATGTTCCACGTGGAACATCTTATTTTTGTCACGTTAGAGAAATTGTTCATAACTTGGAATTGTTCCACGTGGAACAATCCAACCGGAACGGTCTGTCTCCCCCGAATGTTCCACGTGGAACATTCAAAAGAAAACGGGCCCCGGTTTGATCCGGAACCCGTTCTATCAGTTTAAATAAGATATCTGCTATCAGTTATCAATGTTAGCGAGCTTAGCGTTCTCCTGGATGAATTCCTTACGGGGTTCAACCTGGTCGCCCATGAGAAGGTTAAATGTCTCATCGGCTTCCTGAGCATCCTTGAGTGTGACTCTTAAGAGCTTTCTTGTAACAGGATTCATAGTCGTATCCCAGAGCTGCTCAGAGCTCATCTCGCCGAGACCCTTGAATCGCTGGATAAGAGGATTGTCCCACTTATGAGCGATCTTGATCTCTTCGATCTCCTTATCGTCATAAGCATAATATGCTTCATCACCCTTATAGACCTTATAGAGCGGCGGGCAAGCGATATAAACATATCCGCCTTCTACGAGAGGCTTTAAGTATCTGAAGAAGAATGTGAGAAGGAGTGTTCTGATGTGTGAACCGTCGACATCGGCATCAGCCATGATGATTACCTTGTGGTATCTGAGCTTTGTCTCATCAAATTCATCACCGATTCCTGCACCTAATGCCATAACGACAGGCTGGAGCTTTTCATTGGAATAAACCTTATCGATTCTTGCCTTCTCTACGTTGAGCATCTTACCCCAGAGAGGGAGGATAGCCTGATACTTACGCTCTCTGCCCTGCTTTGCGGATCCGCCTGCGGAGTCACCCTCTACGATGAATATCTCGCAGAACTCTGCTTCGTCACTCTGGCAGTCAGCAAGCTTACCGGGCAATGCATTGTTCTCAAATACTGTCTTTCTTCTTGTGAGTTCTCTTGCTCTCTTAGCAGCATCTCTTGCTCTTGAAGCAGAAAGGCACTTATCCATGATGAGCTTTGCAATATCAGGATGCTCTTCAAGATAGATCTCGAGCTTCTCATAAACGGCACTGTCTACCATAGGTCTGATCTCAGCATTACCGAGCTTACTCTTTGTCTGACCTTCGAACTGAGGATCAGGAAGTTTTACTGAGATAATTGCTGCGAGACCTTCTCTGGTATCTTCGCCCTGGAGCTTAACGTCGCCATCCTTGATGAACTTATACTTTTTAGCATAGTCATTGATCGCTCTTGTCATGGCTGCACGGAAGCCTACAAGGTGCGTACCGCCTTCAGGTGTAGCAATATTATTTGCATATGTATAAACAGTCTCCTGATAGGAGTCGTTATACTGGAGAGCGATCTCAACGAAGTTATCTCCCTGCTTGGTAGCAAAGTAAATAGGAGGTGTGTTGATAGGTTCCTTATGTCTGTTCAGATACTCAACGAATGAGATGATACCGCCGTCGTAATGGAGATGCTTTTTAACAGGTTCTGCGCCTCTGTCATCTGTAAGATCGATCGTGACTTCCTTGTTAAGGAATGCCATTTCACGGTAACGTGTGATCATTGAATCAAAGTCAAATACGATGTCAGGGAAGATGGAATTATCAGGAATGAAATTTGTCTTCGTACCTGTATCATCCTTTTCACATGTTCCTACAATATGAAGCGGAACAGTTGTCTTACCCTTTTCGAATTCGATCTCATAGATGTTGCCTTCACGGCGTACCTGGACCTTCATGTGATCTGACAGAGCGTTTACAACTGATGCGCCTACGCCGTGCAGACCGCCTGAAATACTGTATGCTCCGCCGCCGAATTTACCGCCTGCATGAAGCACTGTATGAACAACTTCAACAGTAGGAATACCAAGCTTAGGATGCTTACCTACAGGGATTCCCGAACCGTTATCCGTAACTGTAACAGATCCGTCCTTTTCAAGTACTACATCGATCGTATCGCAGCGTCCTGCAAGAGCCTCATCGACTGAATTCGCAACGATCTCATAGATCAAGTGATGAAGACCTCTTAATGTCGTATCACCGATATACATACCCGGACGCTTTCTAACAGCTTCCAATCCTTCGAGGACCTGGATATCTTCTTCGCTGTATTCGCTGCTGTTGGATGTATCAAAGCTGTCCTGATCTCCTTCTGCAGCTAAAACTTCAGCAATTGATTCTTCCTTAAAATCCTCAGTTAATGCTCTGGGATTCTCGGCAAGATTCTTAAGCTCGTCATCGTCATCTTCTTCCACAGGCTGAAAGTAAAGGTCTACAGCGCCGGAAGGGCGGGATGAAGCCTCAGGAGCAGGTGTAGTCTCCTCAAAATTGAAATTCTTCTCGTCGTTTTCCTTCATAAATGTAAAAACTCCTATTCTTGACGGCAAATCCGGTCAAAGGCCTGATATTGCTGTATTTGTAACACCGTTAATGGACTGTTTTCAGAAGCTTTCGGAAGACATCAGTCTGTTTAATAGCAGATTTGCGGAGAGTGAACAAACATATGTTTTATCATCTGTTATGACCAGTGACTTGGGTATTTCTTCCGTAACGTACTGGAGCCTTCCTTGTTCATCCTCGCTGTTGATGAATTCAGTCACGTCCTTCTGGGAAGGGGAGACTGTCTCAAGATTGACCACGCATGTAACAGAAGATTTGAGCACTGACAGATCATTGCCGATATGTATGAACATTTTGGGCCTCCGGATCGTCCTAAAATCCTCTTCTAACCTATAAATTATAACATAAAAGGGAAGAATAATATGTTTATTATAATATAAGAATAGGGCAGTTTTACCCGGTTTTTAGCATAAATTGTCCTAAAATCACGCTTCTTTTGTGATATTGCCGCTATCTACACGGTAAAATTCGGCTTTATCTGCGCCTTCCATGACGTCTATCTCTTCGCCGATCATATTCTTGTCCGTACATGTGATGAAGATCTGGGCGCCTTTCATGGCCGATACAAGGCTCATTCTCCTGGTCTTGTCGAGTTCGGAGAAAACATCGTCCAGGATGAGTATCGGGGTAGAGGAGACGAACATCTTAATGATCTCAAGTTCAGAGAGCTTTAAAGCGAGCGCAGCAGTCCTCTGCTGGCCCTGTGATGAGAATTTTTTCATCTCCAGATCATCCAATTTGATTATGATGTCATCCCTGTGGATTCCGATGGATGAAATGTGCTTATCTATGTCGTAATTTCTTACTGATTTGAGCTTGGCAAGTACCAGATCCGAGATAATGCCCTTTATACGCCCATAATCGCCTTCTGAGAGGCCTTTACCCATGTAGTCGTCATATTTACTGTTTTTTGTCAGAAACGTTTCTAGGGCCCCTACAACGCCAAATATGGTGTTGTACTCAATAGAGAGGTTTTCTTTGCCTCCTGAAATGCTTCCATGATGCCTTGAAGCGATGTCAGATATCAGCTTTGCGAACCTGAATCTCTTCAAAATGATCTCTGCTGAGAGCTCAGCTAATGAGAAATCCCAGAAATCCAGCTGATCGTTATAAGCGTCAGATACATTTTCTGTGTTCTTAATGCTCTTTAAGAGGGCATTTTTCTGTGCCAGAAGCCTGCTATAATTGCTTAAGAGATTGAAATATGAAGGGGAGATCTTCGATATCAGTGTGTTTAAGAACTTTCTCCTGTAAGCAGGGGCATTTTTGACGATATTTAAGTCTTCTGGAGCGAAGATAACAATGTTACAGATACCGATATAATCGGAAATCTTATCTGCCGGAGCATTATCCACGATAAGCATTCTTCCGGTTCTTCCATTTCTGCTTAAAGCTGATTTTTCAGTATAGAAGCAGGATGATAACTGCACATTGCTGCCATCATCATCAGTAAGTTCTAATGATGTTTTATATTCATTTTCGCCGAATCTGATAAGATCCTGATCCTTGCTCGTACGGTGTGAAGCAATACTGGAAGCTACATAGATGCCTTCAACGAGATTTGTCTTTCCCTGGGCGTTATTACCGTAAAAGATATTAACAGAAGGCCCGACATCTAAATCGAGCCTTCCGTAATTTCTGAAGTTTTCTAAATGTATGCTTCTTATGAACATTATCTTCTGATAGGAAGAATAAGATAAATGTACTTTTCACCCTCAACAGGCTTGATAATGCAGGGTCCCTGACCGCCGTTAACTTCAACCTTGATCTCTTCATCATCAATATTCTTAAGTACATCAAGAACATATCTGGAATTGAAATCTACGTCGATGAGATCGCCCTCGAGGCTGATTGAGATATTCTCCTGGAGATTACCTCTTGCAGATGTAGCCTGAACTGTGAGCTCTGAAGGATTATTTGAAAGGAATCTAACAGGGCACTTACGGTCGTCAGTCATGATGATCAATGAAGCTCTGTCGACAGCATCAAGGAACTGCTTACGGTTGATAGTGATAACTGTCTTAGGATTCTTTGTGATGATGGAATCGAAATTGATGAACTGGCCTTCGATAAGACGTGAAACCATTCTTACGTTGCCGATATCGAACAAGAGATTCTGCATTGATGTGTAGATATTGATCTCAGCATCTTCGTCATCACTTAAGATTTTGCTCATCTCAGTAAGAGCCTTACCGGGAACGATGTAGTTGATCTTAGGGAAGTCATTGCCCATATCTTCACGGTTGATAGCCATTCTGAAACCGTCGATTGAAACAACGGAAAGAACAGAACCGTCAGATACAATATTGGAACCGGTAAGAACAGGACGTGAATTGTCACGGGATACTGCAAAGATCGTGTGATTGATCATATTCTTAAGGATCTTCTGACCCATAACGATCTTCTCAGCACCTGTCTCATCGATCTCAGGGATCTTCGGGAACGGCTCGGGATCAAGACCTGCGATCTTGAATTCAGCCTGTCCGCACTTGATCGTTGTCTGGAAATTGCTGTCGGAAATGATATCTACTTCAGGCTCAGGAAGTTTTCTGATGATATCACCGAAGAACTTTGAATCGATAACAACTGCGCCCTTCTCAGTAACACTTGCTTCTACATCAGCCTCAATGCCTGTCTGGAGATCATAACCTGTAAGTTTGATCTTATCGTCATCTGACGCTTCAATGAGAATGCCGTTAAGGATATTTACTGTACTGTTAGTAGTAACAGCTCTTTGAACTATGGATACATTATTTACCAAGTCATCTCTGCTGCATGTGAACTTCATATGAAGGGAGCCGCCTTTCATTAATAATCAAATATCTCAAATATTATACACTCTATAATACTAAAAATATATAGTTTAACGGTGTTACAGAACTCGATTTTTAGGACATTTTCGAAAAATACAAGGCCGCCCTTTGTAGTATTTAAAGTTAGCTCGTATTAGCCTTATTATGTTCTGTCTAAATGTTCAAAACTATAAGAAAATGCGTTGTTTTCAAGGATTCTGCCAAACAAAAGAGTGTATAAAACCTGATCTTTTCATGTAGAGAAAAATGCCCTTTTGAACATTGTTACATTTGTGCACAACCCGTCTACAGGAAATCTACAGCAAGTTTTGAACATAAGAACAATTATTGTTCAAATCAGGTAATGAGCTTATATATTTCATCAGCCTGCTTTTTGAGGTCTTTGTCCTCATCTACGTTGTCACAGCCGTGCATGACAGTGGTATGTTTACGGCCGCCGAAGATCTGGCCGATTTTCTCATATTTGAGTTCAAGATAATCGCGGCAGATAAACATAGCGACATTACGGGCAGTAGAGATCTCGGCACTTCTGAGCTTTGAAGTGAGCTTATCAGGTGTCAGATCATAATAATTTGCAACTGCATTGATAACGATATCAGGTGTCAGATACTTCTTATTTCCTGTTACCAGAGGGTCAACGATCTTTCTGATGTCATCCAGGGAAAGATCACCGTTGGCAAGGGTTACATAAGAAGAAATAGTATTAAATGCGCCGTTAAGCTGTCTGATATTAGTAGTTACGTTTTCGCAGACGTAATTTACTATCTCGTCGGACAGGGTAAAGTTCTCATTTTCGAGCTTGCTTAAGAAAATAGCCTTACGGGTCTCAAAATCCGGCGGCTGGACATCGAACATGATACCGTCCTGGAAACGGGAAGTAAGTCTGCTGTTGAGCTCTGTAAGGTTAGCAGGTGCCTTATCGCATGTAATGACGATCTGCTTGCCTGATTCGATCAAAGCCTCAAAAGTATTAAAGAACTCGGTCTGGACACTGTCCTTGCCGATAAGGAACTGGATGTCATCGATAAGGAGGACATCTACTGTTCTGTATTTATTACGGAATTCCGTGTAATTCTTGTTCTGGATGCATGCGATAAAAGCATTTGTAAAGGCTTCGCATGTAGTGTAGATAACTTTCTTCTCGGGATGCTGCTCGATAACGGCATTGCCGATGGCCTTCATCAAGTGGGTCTTTCCGAGTCCTGAATTGCCCCAGAGGAAGAAAGGGTTTCTCTGCTTCTGGCCGGGCTTTGCAGCAACGGATACAGCCGAAGCATGTGCAAAACGGTTACAGTCGCCTACGACGAAGTTCGCGAAAGTAAACTCGCCGTTAAGACCTGTCGGAGTTACGACCTCAGTCTTAGCCTGTCTTGCAGCCTTCTTGCCGGCATTTATAGTGGATTCAAGGGAAGGAATGTCATCCTGCTTAACGAAATTTACCGATAAAGGCTTATCGTCATTTACGGTCTTGATCGCGTTCTCAATGATCTTTCCAAGCTTCTGTCCTTTAACAAGGCCAAGCGAAAAGTCATCTCTTGCAGCTAAAACAAGCAAGTCATTGTCGCAGTGAGCAACGCTCATCTTGCAGAGGATGGAATCATAAGTGACTGAATCTATATTCGGATCATACTTAAGAAGACTGAGCGCCTTGTTCCAAACAGAACTCTCCATGTAACCCCTCCGTAACAAAAATGACGTGCGGTTAACATAATATCATGGTTTAAAGGTATAATGTATCAGCAATTTATATTAAATTTCTTAGAAAAATCGGGCAGGATAATGAAACGCATAGACCGGAATAAAGAAATAATAAAAACGAAAACAAATAATAAGAAGAAGACCACGGTTCTCATAATTGCCTGTGTAATTCTTCTTGTTGTTGGTCTGGTCTTTCTCATGATCGAACCGATCAAGCGTTATAACAGGCAGAAGATAGCGAGCGAAGCTCTTGCGGCGGTATCCGAGAAGATCGATTCCATTGAAACATCTGAAACTGTTGATTCCACTGAAGAGGTCAAGATCACCTATACTGTGCCTGCTACAGGTAATGAAGTGCCTGGTGAAGAAGAAGGCTACGATATCGGCGGTGAAGAGTCCGAAGAAGCCGGGGTTTTGGAAGAAAGTCCCGATACTAGCGCATATGTCACATTAAATTCCATAGGTATCCTTAAGATAAATGCTATCGGCGTAAACTATTCTGTCTGGGACGAGGCCACAAAGGTGTCCTTAAGATACGGTCTCGGCCATTATCCGGCCTCTGTCATGCCGGGAGAAGCCGGAAATGCGACAATACTGGGACATAACTACAAGAACGGCACCATGTTCCATAATCTGGGCAAGCTCAAAAAGGGCGACAAGGTGGTCTTTAAGTCCAAAAACGGCAAGGAAATAACCTTCGTTGTCGAAGAATCCAAGATAATAAGCGCGGACGACCTGAATAAATATATCGGAGCAGATGTTTCCTCTGATCCCCAGCTTACGCTTGTAACATGCACTTACGAATACGGTAGAAAAGGCTGGAGAAGGGTAGTTATCTGCAAGAAGCAGTAACAACTTCATAAAATCCCCCACAATTCTTATATTTCTGTTATAATTTGCGCGGAAATAATAAAACTCATTAAAACGATTTGATTTTTGGAGGAATTAATATGGTAACGGCAATCGTTGGCGCTAACTGGGGCGACGAAGGAAAGGGCAAGATCACAGACCTTCTCGCAAGTGAATCTGACATCGTAATCAGATTTCAGGGCGGAGCAAATGCAGGACACACCATTATCAATGACCACGGAAGATTCGCTCTTCACCTCATGCCTTCAGGTGTTTGCCATGAAAACATCGTAAACATCATCGGCAACGGTGTTGCTTTGGATATCAGAAAATTCATCAACGAATATAATTCGATCAAAGAGCAGGGCTTGAATCCCCAGCTCCTCGTATCTGACAGAGTTCAGGTCGTTATGCCTTACCACGTTGATTTCGATAAGTTCGAAGAGGAAAGACTCGGCGGCAAGGCTTTCGGTTCCACAAAGTCAGGTATCGCACCTTTCTTCTCTGATAAATATGCAAAGATCGGTTTCCAGGTTTCCGAGCTTTTCGACGAAGAGACATTGAAGGAAAAGATCAACAGAGTTCTTGAGATCAAGAACGCACTTCTCGTAAATCTCTATCACAAAGATCCCATCAATGCTGATGAGCTTTTAGCTGAGATGCTCGAGCAGGGAAGACTTATCAAGCCTTTCGTTACAAATACTCAGGCTTATCTCTATGAAGCAATCAAGAACGGCAAGAAGATCCTTTTGGAAGGCCAGCTCGGAACAATGAAGGATCCTGACATGGGTATCTATCCGATGGTTACATCTTCTTCCACACTGGCAGGCTACGGCTGCGTAGGCGCAGGCATCCCGCCTTATGAGATCAAGAAGATCGTTGTTGTTACAAAGGCTTATTCTTCAGCAGTCGGCGGCGGCGCATTCGTTTCCGAGATCCTTGATGAAGCAGTTGCCAAGGAATTAAGAGACCGCGGCGGCGACAAGGGTGAGTACGGCGCTACAACAGGACGTCCGAGAAGAGTCGGCTGGTTTGACTGCGTAGCTACACGTTACGGCGTAAGACTCCAGGGCGGTACAGATGTTGCCCTCACAAACCTCGACGTACTCGGTTACCTGGATAAGATCCCGGTTTGCACAGGATATGAGATCGACGGTGTTGTTACAAAGGATTTCCCTAATCCCACACTTCTCGACAGATGCAAGCCTGTTATCGAATACCTGCCTTCATGGAAGGGCAAGGGCGAGATCAGAGGACTTACCGAATACGATAAGCTCCCTAAGGAAGCCCAGGATTATGTCGAATTCATCGAAAAGGAGATCGGCGTCCACATCTCGATCGTATCGACAGGACCCGTCAGAGAAGAGATCATCCGCAGGTAATTTTCCTTCCCTCATAAGGAGGTAATTCACGATGAAAACCAGAAATAATAAAGCTGTAGTCGTTCTTATGACTGCGGCTTTGTTGCTGACTTCACTTTTGCCCACAGGCTGCGCCAGCAGGAAAAACAAAGACATGACGGCTCTTCAGTCCAGGATCGAAGAGTTCATGGATAAGTTCTCTTCAGGAGATGCTGATACTGTAAAAGATCTTGTTGACGGCAGATTCGACTATCAGATCTCTTCTGCTAAAAACAGCGAGCTCCTTTTAAAGATCGCTTCAAAATCCGGAATAGAAGAATATGAGAATTTTGAGATAGACCGGAAAGCCGGCAAGGCAAAGGTAAGGGCGAAGATCTCATATATCGAGATCGGAAAATTCGGCAGGGATAAAGAGAACAGGAATCTTACCAAAGAAGAATATCTCGAAAAGATCGACTCTTACAAAGAAAGAAGCACGGCGCATTTTACATTCAATTTCGTGCTGGATGACGGAGACTGGCTTATAAAAGATATCACGGCCGAGAGATATGAGAAACTTTTCAATCGCCCTTACTCTCTGTCGGTTCAGCTGATCAGCAAGGATCAGGCAAAGAAAGCCTGCCTTGATGTTTTCGATAAGCTCGCAAAGGGCGAATTCAAGCAGCAAAGTTTTACATATAACACAGACGAACTTATGGCATTCAATACCTGGGGAAGGACAGAACCCGTCATTATGGATGCCGTAACAGATTTTGCGAAAGAATATTTCTCTTTCATTGTCTCTAACGGTCTGACGGTCGAGGAGACGAAAAACACCATGCAGTATAAGGTTACCGGTTATGCTCCTTCAAAAGAGGCTCTCCTGAGCTACTTGGCGAGCGACGAATATACCATTACGACCTGCAAGGCAACCATAAGAGCGGAGATCGCTAAAAATGACCAGGCCCGTCAGGCTGTCTGGGATGCTTACATTGCTGAGATCTACACAGATCTTACAAAGCAGATCCCTAATCTGATGGGTGAAGAATACAGTGCAATATTGAAGGTCAACGCTACAGGCGATAAAGTCAGCATCACTGTAAGAGGCAGTCTGTTCAATATAACGACAGATGATATCTTTGCAGCTCCGAAATACGATTATTCAAAGGAAAAAGCCTGCCGCAAAAAAGCGATCCAGGCACTCTACGAAGCCGGTGAACTTACCAGGGTTCAGTACGACAAGTACATGTCTGAATACAGAAACGACGGCGGCAACGATACCGGCAGGCCAACTCCCACTCCAACAACAACGGACACCACTTCAAATACCACAAAAAGGAATGGCACCGGCTGGTACCCGAACCAGGCCGTAAACGTCAAGGAGGAGACTCCGGACTGGTCTAACGGTAATCTTATCTACGGCACATCAGATCCTGACAAAAACGGCATCAGCATGCTTTACAGCAAGGAGCCGGGCTGGCTTAATACGGCAGGATACAACATCTCCGATAACGGCATTACCGTCATGGTCAAATACGATAAGAAGTTTGCCAAGGGAACAGAGCTTGAATTCGACTGGGATATCAACGGAAGCACACAGCAGTATGGTGTACCTTTCGTTGTTCCTGAGGACGGTGCAGACGAGTTTTTCTTCACCATTCCCGCAAAGCTCTTATATTCGGGAAACACTGCTGAGTTCAGATTATGGGAAAAGGGCCATGCGCACGTTATCGCGTATGTAAAACTTACCAAAACATAAAACTTATAAAGGCTTATGTTTTTCGCTAATAAGCAAAAGAATTCTTGTTTTCGCACGGCTTAAGCAAGAATATAATTAACCAATAAGATATATATTCCGGAGGAATTCCCATGGCCAAGGAAATGATCCTCGTCCTCGATTTCGGAGGACAGTATAACCAGTTGATCGCAAGAAGAGTCAGAGAGCTCTCGGTCTACAGCGAAGTAAGACCTTACACGATGAGCATCGATGAGATAAAGGAACTGAATCCTTCCGGAATCATCCTCACAGGCGGTCCTTCCACAGTTTACGAAGACGATGCTCCGAAGTGCTCTCCTGAGCTCTTTAAGCTCGGCATCCCTGTACTCGGTATCTGCTACGGCGCACAGCTCATGAACTACCTCCTGGGCGGCGAAGTTAAATCCGCTCCCGTCAGAGAATACGGACACACAGACGTTAGTGTTGATACAAACGCAAAGCTCTTCAAAGACGTTCTGCCTAAGACAGTCTGCTGGATGAGCCACACGGTATATATCGCAAAACCTGCTCCCGGATTTAAGATCACAGCTCACACAGAGGTTTGCCCTGTTGCAGCTGCTGAGAACGTCGAAGATAATCTCTACTGCGTTCAGTTCCACCCGGAAGTTGTTCATACAGTCGAAGGCACAACAATGCTCGCAAACTTCGTTAAGGACGTCTGCAAGTGCAAGTGCGACTGGAAGATGGATTCATTCGTTGAGACATCCATTAAGGAGATCCGCGAAAAGGTCGGCACAGGCAAAGTCCTCTGCGCTCTTTCAGGCGGCGTAGATTCATCCGTTGCAGCAGTTCTCCTCTCAAAGGCAGTAGGCAAGCAGCTCACATGCGTATTCGTCGACCACGGACTTCTCCGTAAGAACGAAGGCGACGAAGTAGAAGCAGTTTTCGGACCTGAAGGTCCTTACGATCTTAACTTCATCAGAGTCAACGCTCAGGAGCGTTTCTATTCAAAGCTCGCAGGCGTTTCCGATCCTGAGACAAAGAGAAAGATCATCGGCGAGGAATTCATCAGAGTATTCGAAGAAGAAGCAAAGAAGGTCGGCGCTGTCGACTTCCTCGTACAGGGCACGATCTATCCTGACGTAATCGAATCCGGCCTCGGCAAGAGCGCCGTTATCAAGTCACACCACAACGTAGGCGGACTTCCTGACTGCGTTGATTTCAAAGAGATCATCGAACCTTTAAGACTCCTTTTCAAGGACGAAGTTAGAAAAGCAGGCTTGGAGCTCGGCATCCCTGAAAACTTAGTATTCCGTCAGCCTTTCCCTGGTCCGGGACTTGCAATCAGAATTATCGGCGAGGTTACTGCAGAGAAGGTAAAGCTTGTTCAGGATGCAGACGCCATCTTCAGAAGAGAGATGCAGCTTGCAGGCTTCGACAAGTACGCTAACCAGTACTTCGTAGCGCTCACAAATATGCGTTCCGTAGGCTGCATGGGCGACGAGAGAACATACGATTATGCATGCCTCCTCCGCGCAGTTACGACCACAGACTTCATGACAGCTGAAGCAGCAGAGCTTCCCTGGTCACTTATCAACAAGGTAACGAACAGGATCGTAAACGAAGTTAAGGGCATCAGCCGCGTCTTCTACGACTGCACAGGCAAACCGCCGTCAACGATCGAGCTTGAATAGTTGACGAGGTTCTGAAAGCCAATAAAATAAGGCATTTCAGAGATTTGAGTTCATCTCGGATAAGATTTGGATAATAGGGAAGAATAACCAATTATTCCAAGTAGCAACAGGTTAACAGATTATACAAGCACTGCCGGTTTACAAGATCGGCAGTGTTTTTTGTTGTCTGTATAAATCAGGACACAAGATCCTCTGTCGGTCGGATCTTGAAAAATGAATATAAAACCTACGGTGCTGAGATGGTATAGACCGTTTATACGGACTGAAAAAGCAAACTACATAAAATGGATGAAATAGATATTGACAGAACAAATGTTCGATGATAATATGCACTTGCAACATCAGATCGACAGATATTCCTCATAGGGATTGATAGTCATCGGAGCAAAGTTGTGGAATCGAGCTCAACGATCTAAAACAAAGCTATATTACAAGAGAATAGAACCACCAACTTAAACCGAGTAAGCGGAGCAGGCCCTCCATTAGGACTGTAAAGACTACCAAGCACCGTAATAGTTGAGAGAAGGACATTTTCCTTTTCAGTTTGTGCGAACAGAACAGGATCCTCTACAAGGACTGAAAAGCTGTAAAGCACTGTATAGAACTGGAAGATGTGATCCATCTACTCAGCTACTACGGTGCTTTTTTATTGCTCTCTTTGTTGGTGATTCAGAGGAAGGAATAAGTATCCTTCGCGAACATTGACAAATGAATAGCAAACCGTGAGGTACGTTCACTTGTATCGGCGTTAAAATACCAAGCCAAGTTGACTCCGAACCCGCGATGACCGGTCGAAAGATCGAGAGCGATAAGGCGGATGAGTCAGAATCAGGGTTGCAACCTGAGGGAGGCGATGACAGATACAAAGTGGGGATACTTCTGTGATGAGCAGCGGGGCGTATTAGTCACCGGGGTGAGTTTCTCCAATACTCTTCCCATGTTTTCGTAGTCAGCAATGCGAGAGCCTTACGGTTTTAACTTTTTTAATCTGGAGAAGGTGGAGCAAAACTACAGCATTCGCTATCTGTGTTGATTTTCAGACTGTTTATGTCGAATTTCAGACTTCTTTTGAGTTTAGGGTTTAATTTTGCCCTCTCTCATTCCTTAAGGGTGAAGAGACAAGTAGTTCTTTTTTTGAGTCTTAAGGTTTTACAGAAATACAACAAGGAGGTATCACACATGACCATACCAAGACCGCCGACATAGCGGAAAACACATCAGTAACTCTTAGGCCGAAGCATGAAAATGCTTGAAATCACAACAATTATAAGGAGCAATAAAAATGTTAACTAATGTAAGTACAAACAACAACATCTTTATCAGAGCAGACGAAGTCGCTCAGGTATTAAATGTATCCGTTCAGACAGGTTACAAGATCATAAGAGATCTTAACAAGGAACTTCAGAAAAAGGGTTTCGTTGTACAGACCGGCAGAGTAAACAGACGCTATTTCGAAGCCAGATACGGCATATCCGGAATGGAGTTTACCGGTGATGGTCAGATTGCATCAGAAGGAGGGATTTGATATGTCAGTACACATAGACAAGCGTACTGGAAAATGGTTCTCAATGGTTTATTACGACGATATTTATGGTAACCGCAAACAGAAGTGTAAGAGAGGTTTTAAGACCAGGAGACAAGCACTTGATTGGGAATCTGAATTTCTTAAGTCGGACAGCGGGGAATCAGATATGCGCTATGAAACATTCGTAGAAAACTATATGAATGCTATCAGTCCTCACTTGAAGGAAGATAGCATCATAACGAAAAAGAATATTTTCAGGTGTCACATATTACCGTACTTCGGGAAGCGAAAACTTAATGAGATCGAGCCGATTGATGTAGCTAACTGGCAAAGGGAGATTATGAGAAAGGAGGGAGCTAACGGCAAGCCGTTATCTTCAGTGTTTCTCAAGACGATTCACAATCAGCTTTCAGCATCGTTTAACTTCGCAGTGAGGTTTTATCACCTTCCCAAGAATCCGGCAGCAATCGCAGGAAACATGGGAAAAGAAGGTGGTAGGGAAATGCTTTTTTGGACGAAAGATGAGTATACGAGATTCTCGCAAGCAATCATGGATAAACCAATGTCCTATTACGCGTTTGAGATGCTTTACTGGACAGGGATGCGTGAAGGGGAACTCCTGGCGCTCACACCTGACGATTTCGACTTAGAAGCCAAGACTGTGAAGATATCAAAAACGTATCAGAAGATCAATGGCAAGGAGCTTATTACAACACCTAAGACGGCCAACAGCAACCGCACGGTAACGATGCCGGACTTTCTTTGCGAAGAGATGAAGGAGTATCTGCAATTTATTGACGGTATAAAGGGTAATGAGAGGATTTTCCCGGTATCAAAGTATTTTCTTCTCCATGAGATGAAAAGAGGATGTGCAGTTGCAGGTGTAAAGCGGATTCGTATACACGATATAAGACACAGTCATGTAAGTCTTCTTATCGATATGGGATTCACGCCGGTAGCGATTGCAGCAAGAGTCGGACATAAGAGCATTGATATAACCTTCCGATATGCGCACCTTTTCCCGTCAGTCCAAGGAGAACTTGCTAACAAACTTAATAGTGTAAAGGAGTACTGAGCATGAAACAGAAAGAAAATAAAGATCACAACAGATACAGGAATGTAAATGTGGGATTCAGAGTAACGCCGCAGGAGGCAGATGAGGTCCACAGAGCAGCACTGCTTTCCGGTATGAAGAAGCAGGACTATATCCTGAAGCGTTTGAGGAACCAGGAGATCGTGGTCGTTCCGAATTCAAGACTGTATAAGCTGATAATTGAACAGACGGAATATCTTGCTACGGAACTCGGGAAGCTTATCAGATCCGGCAAGAAGATAGATCCGGAACTTAAGGCGACTGTGGAACTCCTGGTCACGACACTTAATGGTATGAAGGGAGATACTTCAAATGAGTGATGACAAAAAAATAACTGCCCCACGTGCTGCTGCAACAGCTCAAGGACAGTCATATATTTCCAACACCGTAATTATAGCTGTTAGATCCGCTATAAGCAACAAACAAGTTCTTATTTATTATTTAACTAGCTAGATATCTATATAGCTATCTAGCAAGCAACCAAAAAGAAGGAGAGTGTAGTTTCTACTATAAGTAGGAACGTAACTCTCCTTTATTATTTCCAAACAAACCAGGAGGAAAAATCAATGGAAAATACAAAAGTTTATACACAGCAGGAACTTTATGATAAGAAGATCGATACCGATGACTATAGGGTCAACAAAGAGAGCGGAGCGTTTCTCGGAACACTCATGCTTAAGGCATGGGCAACCAGATCGAAGGTGAGCGGGAACAGCAGACCGATGAGAGCGTTCTTTGATCTTGAGGACGGAAGGAAGATTATTGCTTTAGTCCAGCCTTTCAGAAAAGAACAGCTCATTGCCATGGGTAAAATTCCTATCGGATCAACCTTGCAGCTGTACTTTGAGCCAAGTACAAGCGGATATGTTTTCTTATCAAAGTTCGAAGTTGTTTCAAATCAGGAAGAAGATTGAAGAATCGTGCCTGAAGGATAACGACACCAGAATTAGAAACGTCTGGTGTTCGTTTCTTCTTTTTTAGGAAGCCTCTAACTAATGAGAATGTTGGAGATCTTACGCATCTCCCGGGTTCCCGACTATCTCCTGAAAACGTTCTCATAGAATTGTCTTAATTTGTAGCAGGCTACGCTTTTTGATATCAAAAAGCACATTTCAGGGAGAACCCTGAGACCCCTAATGCGCCCTGGCCGGGCGCTATTTTTATGAAAACACGAGGTATATAAATCTATGAGCAGAAGAAACAAAGCCGTCGTCATCCGCTTCACCGAAGATGAATGGCGGTCACTAAATGACAAGGTGAAGAAGGCAAAAATGCCAAGAGAGAAGTTCTGCAGGGTGGTTCTTCTTGGTGCCCAGATCAACGCTCCCCCGGATGCGGATTATGTGTCACTGATCTTCGAGGTCAGACGTGTCGGCAGTAATCTCAACCAGCTTGTTCGCAAGCTGAATGTTTTGGGAATAGTACACGGACTTGAGCTTGAAAGAAACCAAAACGAGATCCATGAGGTATGTGACATGTTGTGCGATACCTTCAGGAAGGTGGTGAAGTGATATGGCTGTAACGAATATGTGGGCAGTAAAAGGCAGTGTATCCTCAGTCGTTAAGTATATCGAGAACCCGGAGAAGACAACCCCGAGAGATATGCAGCAGGTAATGTCATATATCACGGATGCTGACAAGACTGAGCAGATGATGTATGTGACAGGGATCAACTGTGAACCTGAGATCGCAGCAAAACAGTTTATTCAGACAAAGCAGCTCTGGGGAAAGGAGGGCGGCCGGGTAGCATATCATGGTTATCAGTCTTTCCGCGAGGGTGAAGTTGATGCAGATACCGCCCATAAGATCGGAGTAGAACTTGCACAAGAATTGTGGGGTGACAGGTTTGAGGTTGTAGTAGCGACACACCTTAACACAGGGCACTACCATAATCACTTCTGTTTGAACTCTGTATCGTTCCGGGACGGTTATAAGTATCACGACACTAAAGAAGACATCCGGCGCATGAGAGACGTTTCTGACGCGATCTGCAGGGCACATGGATTATCGATCGAGAGTGCCAAAAAGAGCGATCAGATCAAGCGCAAGAATTATCGTGAATGGAAAGACCTCAGGGACGGTAATCCGACACTCAGAGGAAAGGTCATGAAGGACATAGACGATACCATTAAGAGCAGCCGTACCGTGAAAGAGTTTGCTTCCAAAATGAAGGATATGGGTTATAAGTTTATCCTTGTGACCGAGACAGGCAAAGAACTTAAGCATCCGAAGCTCATGCTCCCTAATTCCGACATATGCGTCAGGTTAGATTCTTTGGGCCCGGGTTACGGACTGGATGACTTTTACAAGAGGGTTATCGAGAATACCGTTATCGCTGCCGATCCGTTCAGAGAACTGGAAGAACAGCCTTCGATGGAGAAGATTAACAGATATACCAGAAGGCTTGAGAAAGCAGGATTCCGCGTGATCATCACTTATCACTGTTTACAGCTCAGATCATGCAAGTATAAGCGTAAGTACCGTGAATACTCTCCTCAGTTGATAAAGGATATCCGAAAGCTGGAACGATTCTGCGAGCTTCAGTCATTTTGCAGGAAGTATATGCTTGACACTCCGGAACAGGTCGAGGCCTTTAAGGAAGCGCTACGGAAAAGGATATCTGATATTGCTAAGGCTAGAGATGAAGACCGTAAACAACAGCGTTATTGGGACAGAAAGGGTGTGCCGGCATATGCCAATCTTTATAGGCTGGTCGCTCAGGAGAAGACAAAGGTTCTGCGGGAACTGTATAAGGAAGTTCATATGTGTGAAGAATTGATACAGACAGATCCTATGATTCGAGTACAATCGATCAACCTTGTACAACAGCGTATCAGAGAGGAAGAGAAACATCGACAGAGAAAAGAGTTTACAAAGTTTAGATTCAATCCACATGTGCGTTAAACGAGAAGAATCCCCGGTGTTCAATACAGACGTCGGGAATAATATGACTAACGATATATATAGTGAAAGCCTTGATATTGAAATTATAGTGAGAGAAAAATGTGGAAAGGTCAACAAAGTATCAATAAGAAGGATGTATTTATGATTATGCGGTGACGGATATGTTTAGCCATGTTTAAGTATAATTTCCCCGTAAAACTTGATATTAAGACTAATATTATAAATTGATGTCAAAATAGCTTGTCACATAAGAAAAGTGCATAAACCTCATGAAAACAATGGAGTTCTTATTTTAACCTGTCATATATGTGACAGGCAAAGTGTCACTTGAAAACCACTTTCTCGTAACATAGACTAAAATCAATAGCACACCCGAAAAGGAGAATTATCTTGTCCGGATTGAGAATCAGACAGTTTAGAGAGAAGAATAAGTATTCTCAAAAGGATTTAGCTAACATCCTTGGTGTAAGTGTGCGTACTATAGTGAGGTGGGAACAGAATAGTTCGAAGCCGTGTGCGGAAGAACTTGAGAAGGTTATTAAGCTTATAGGTGTTACTGAGGAAGAGTTGCTTAATGACAAAGATGATATCGATTTATCATCTGATGAACCGAAACAAGATGTTCTTGGTAGAATATCCGATAGTGTGGATAATCTCGTTACTGGACAAGAAATAATAAATGAATCACTAACAATAAATCGTGATGAATACAGTAAGAAACAAAGTGAATTGATTAAAGAGCTGCGTCTGCAAAATAAGGAATTAATCGAGAAAATCAATAACAATGAGAAGAATTATGCGGTTCAAAAAGAAATATTGAGGCAAAGGAAAATTCGTAATGTAATCCTGATTGTTTTGTCTTTGATTTTAATTGCCATAATAGCTTTCATCTTTTGGATAACTTTTAATTTTGGGCCCAATGCTGACGGAATATATGCAGATCAGCCAATGGTTGTAAAAACTGATTAACAGGGAGGTAACAACATGGAAAAACTATTATCTGTCATCTTGTGCGGAACGTTTGTTTGTTTTGGAGGGGGGGGCATATAGTCCATCTGACATTAATAGGACAGATGCTTTCGACCTTATTGAATTCTGCGAGGCTAATGAAGTTCATAGCGAAGAAGAATTGCAAAATGTTGTGGACACACACTATTGTAACACCGAAGATGCATATTCAAATGAGGATCATAATTCAGACGAAGTAGTCTCTTTTGAGTTGACGATTGATTATGAAAATGAATATGTGATTACTACGACTGTATATAAAACCAATGTTACCCGCAGCACTGCATCAGGATATGCTGTTCAAAACTATCGTAGTAGTGCCGGTTTCATTATTTTTACTGTTCAAGTAGATGGAGAATACTATTATAATGGATCTACTTGTTCAACTACATCCGCCACTGCTACTTATACTCCTAGCCCGGCATCGGGATGGAGCAGTTCTCCGAGTGCCGGTTCAGGCAAAAAGGGAAGCAAAGCATATGCAAAAGCTTATGGAACAGCAGTAAACGGAAGTTCATCATATGCTTATGAATTATACTTATATTGTGATGTAAATGGAAATCTAAGCACGAAAGCATAAAAAGATTGCAAAAAAATTGCCTGCGAAGTTTGGCGACCTACAGGCAACTTATTAGAACACAAGAAAACATCGGGCAGGAGTATCCTAATCGAGTGCTCTCTTATTTGTGAGTATAGCATCTCTGATCAGGATAAACAAGGAAACGTTTGCTTGAATTATGGAGGTGCAGACCAATGTGGTAAAAACATACACGTAGGATTTGGACTATATGATGATCACAATCACTGGAGGAATAATATGAAAAATAAGTATTTATCATTACTGGCTACTATTGTGATTGCAATGTCCGGAATAGCCGGTTATTCAACAACTGTAAATGCAGCGAGCACGGATTTATCTGATTTTTCATTTTACAATGTCAATACATCAGGGCATACATCCGCAAGGAAAAAAACGGATTCGTCTAGGGCACATGTTAGAACTGTGTCAGGACCTGCGTTGAAATATACCATACAAGGCGATGGCAGTTCAGGTTGGCAGGACTGCTCACTCACTTATAAGGTTTATAGCGGTCAAGAGATATGGATTTACAACTCTGTTTCAACAAATTCAAATGCCAGATTAAGGTACGAAAGAGTATCTCTTGCATATGATACAACATACGGAAAGTGGAGTCCAAATTCTAACCACTCTTGATTTTGCATTTGTGACAATTAGCGATATCATTTTGTAGTTATTACAAAGTGATATCGCTATTTCTACGGAGTTTAAATGAGGGAAAAAGCTGATACTTTTACAATTATAATACTTGCGATAGCTGTGATAATATTTGTTGCTATTGTTGAGAACAATAGCAAATCTCCTATGGAAAGATTTCGTGAAAGGAATACTTCGAACAGTGGAATTGAAATATCGAAAGACTATGAAGCTAATGATGAACGTATTGACAAATCGAGTAGGCTTCTCATAGATCCAACAAATACATTGCAATACGAATTAATAAGCTATGAAATAATAGATGATATTGATATTGCAAAACAGACAAAGTATCCTGCCGAATTTTTTTATGAAGGAGAAATACCTGACCCTAATAGTCTAACGGTATACATTGATTATGATTCTATGAGACAGGATTATCCTGAATTTGCAGAATATCAAGACAGTTTCGGTATGTCTGGGATGACCGATGAAGAGTATTTGAATTTTTGGGAGCAGCATGTATCTGAATATTCAACAAGCAAGCATCCCAAGACAAAATATATATTTCTACGATGCAAAATTACATTTTTAGGAGGTGCAAGGTTTGAAAAAGGGATTAATGATTTAAGAGTATTTGTTATGTGTAATAACCAAACAACTGGGGAAGTAGAACTGAATTGTTATTTTGATCATCCTCAACATACGGGCGAAGATGATAGAAATGAGTTTTTCATTTATTCATTTAATAAAGCTGGTGAGACCATAGATTGTGTTGTGGGGTTTGAGATTACCGAAGACACTATTGATTTTTCAAAAGATTATTCATTGTATTTGGGTTTTGAGCCACTTAGTCTTGATAATATAACGCAAATAGATCTTTTGACTGATAAAAGGTTTGTTGCAATGGATACCTTGGAGGAGGTGTTCTGAACATGAAAAAAGCTATTGTGCTTCTATTGTTATGTTTGGTTGTGTTTTGGTTGGGGAGGATAATAAGTATTAACCAGAATCCTCCAATCATTACATACTATTCTATAGGGGACACTGTAGATTGTGGGGATCTAGAACTGTTTTTTGCAGAATCTCATCTTGACGAACTGAGTGAATTTAATATGCGGTTTGGATGTAATTACGAAAATGAATATAAAGGCAAGTGCAAAATGATCTCTATATGTATTGAAGTTACAAATAAAACCGAGCAAAGCATAAACTGGAACGACATAATTATATATATTGGATTAGGCTTTAAATCAACAGTATGGGGAAGTGCACCGAATGTTGAATTGCTTCCAGTGATAAATAAATTTGACAACGAAAGTCTTGATTCAGGCAAGTCGCAAAAAATATGGTTAGCTACTGTGATTTCAGATTTGTGTTTTAAGCATAAAACTTGGGAGCATTTAACGGATTATCAATATTATTATATGTTACCTTCTTCTCCACAAAAGATTGCTATAAGGCTTGAATTATGAAATTATTAAGATTTGAGTTATATCGGGCATTCCATAGTAGAACATTTTTTATAAGTTTTTTTATAGGAATTGTAATATGTTTTGCTGACCTGATTGCTTATTATTTTCAATTTGGTATCAATAATATAAAGCAAATGTATCTTATTCAGGCATGGATAGGTACAAACTATCAATTTGCATATAACATGATGTTCTATATACTGCTTCCAGTTCTTGCATGTCTTCCATATGGTGGATCCCTTTATATGGATATGAAAACCGGATATGACAAGAATATATGTGTTAAAGTATCAAGATTGAATTATGCTATTTCTAAAAGTGTTGCTGTATTTCTTTCTGCAGTAGTATGTGTGGCGATACCTCTATGTTTGAATTTATTCATTGCAGCCGGAATCTTTCCCAATTTTATTCCTGAAAGACTGGAAGGATTGAGTATTGGAATAATGGAAAGAAATCTGTTCGCAGAAATATACAGTACATATCCTGCAGTCTATTGCCTGATTTATATTGCTATCGACAGCTTGTTTGCAGGCGTCATAGCACTTACATCTCTCAGCCTATCTAAGGTAGTAAAAAGTCATTTCACGGCTGTTGTGACACCGATGGTTATTTACATTATTACAGCTATGACCATGGAAGGATATGAATATGGCAATTGGTCGGTTTTAGGAATGCTTAATCCGCAACAATATGTTGTTACCTTGTGGTGGCAGATGATGATTGCTTATGTTGTTATTATGATAATTAATTCCTTGATTATATGGGTAGTTTCAAGAAAGCGAGACGTCTTATGAGTGAGATAAAAATCGACAAGCTAAACAAGTCCATTAAAGGTGCTGTGATTCTTAATGATATTTCCATGACTATGACATCAGGAAAGATATATGGTTTTAAAGGAAAAAACGGTTCAGGTAAGACCATGCTTATGAGAGCTATATGCGGGCTAATTATTGCAGATTCCGGAACGGTATCAATAGATGGGAGAATACTTCATAGAGATATTCAATTTCCGAAAAGCATTGGTGTCCTTATTGAGAATCCGTCTTTCCTTCCGCAATATACGGGCACAAAGAATCTGAAACTTCTTGCCAGTTTATCAAGTAATATTTCTGATGAGGATATCAAGAAAGCGTTGCAAAGAGTAGGATTGGATCCCGAAGATAAGAGAACATTCCGTAAATACTCTCTGGGAATGAAACAAAAGCTAGGAATTGCTAATGCAATAATGGGTGAGCCTGATATCATCATTCTAGATGAGCCTATTAATGCCCTTGATGAGGAAAGTGCTCATAATATAAAAAAGGTCCTCCTTGAGATAAGAGACAGGGATAAGTTAATTATAATCGCATGTCATGACAAAGAAGAACTCGAGTTTTTAAGCGACATCATATACGAGATTAAAGACGGATGCTTAATCGACAGGAAGGAATTAACTGATGAAAACGTTACTGTTCTTGAGACGTGATTTCAAGTTAGGATTAATAAATCGCTCTTATATGTTTGCGATTGCGATTATTTTTTCTTTTGTTTCGGCATATCAGTGTTCTGATGCGATGAGTGGGATAAAAGAACTGAATTTTATGTGGACTAATGGAACGATAGTAGACTATTACCTTTTTGCGATGAAAGGTATGGAGTTTTATCGTTTTGATCCTGTAGCCAGTTTTCAAATTCCACTGTTATGGTTTGTCTTTCAGATAGGTATTTCCTATATCATTGCTTATTATGCTGAAAAAGATTTCACTGATAACGGGGTTAATGTGATGTTGGCAGGAAGATCCAGGGCCTCCTGGTGGCTTTCCAAAATGCTTTGGTGCATATTGTCGGTTCTGTTCTATTATGTAGTTGCTATATTATCATGCATTGTGTTTGCTTTATTTCATGGTGCCGAATTTTCACTTGGTGTCACGGACGAATTCATAAAGTTTATTTTTGGATATAACATGTCATATGTTAGTAGTACAGATCTCATTATTATAGCTTTACTGATTCCTGTGTTGATCACCATTGGTATATGTCTTGTTCAATTGCTTTTGAGTTTTATTCTTTCTCCAGTAACGAGCTTTGCAATTACTAGCGGATTGTATGTCCTATCGGCGTATTATACAGCTTGGTTCCTCCCGGGAAGTTTTACTATGTGGGTAAGGAGTTCATATTACCATGAACAGGGTATTAATCCGCTCAGTGGACTAATAATCGCCTGTTTTATGGTGATAGCAGTATATCTGATGGGAAAGAGGTATTTTGAGAGGAAAGATATTACATAAATGGAAATAAGTTTACTGTTAAAACCAACTTATATCTATTATTGGACAAAAGGTATACTTGGCAGAGGATAAATTCCTGTGAACATTAGGAGATCAATTATATGGAACAGAATGTAATCGCAATTATATGGGATTTTGATAAGACCCTCATCCCTGGTTATATGCAAGAGCCAATATTCAATGCATATGGTGTTGATGCAAAGACCTTTTGGAAAGAAGTCAATGAATTACCTGACGAATATTCCCAAAGAGGAATACGCGTTAATAAAGACACCATATATTTAAATCATATAATTACATGTGTTAATCAGGGAATATTTGAAGGCCTAAATAATAAAAAACTGAATGAATTCGGCGAGCAGCTTTCTTTTTATCCTGGAGTACCGGATATATTTCGCGATTTAAAACATATTGTCGAGGTAGAGCAAAAGTATAAAAACTTCTCTATTCAAGTAGAACATTATATTGTTAGTACCGGAATCACCGAAATGATCAAAGGTTCAAAGATAAATGATTTTGTAGATGGAATATGGGGTTGTGAGTTTATAGAAGAACCAATACGTTCGAATCTAGATATCCGAATTAATGAGAAAGAAAAGAAAGATAGCGTTTTGAATCAGATAGGTTACATGATAGATAATACATCTAAAACCAGAGCTATTTTTGAAATTAATAAAGGATCAAACAAATTCAACATTGATGTCAACAGCAAAATAGACAGAGACAAAAGGCGTGTGCCATTTGAAAATATGATTTATATTGCTGACGGCCCTAGTGACATTCCCGTATTCTCAATCCTTAAACAATATGGCGGAAAGACTTTTGCTATTTATCCAAAAGGTGATGTTAAAGCGTTTAATCAGGTTAATGAATTAATAAAGGATGGCAGAATCGATATGTATGCTGAAGCTGATTATCAAAAAGGAACTACGGCATATATCTGGTTACAAGAGAATGTTAAGCAGATTGCAGAGAGAATATATAACCATTGTTTAAAGCAGGTAATTGATTCTGCTGGAAAAGTACCGGGTCATATAGTGGAGTAATGGGTGCTCTTATTCTGATATCTCATTTATACTGTTAATGACAAAGATAATAAAGTGAAGATTGTTGGCTGTAAAACGATAAAAGATAGAACAAAAAGGGGGGAATTGATATGACAGTTTATAACCCTAAGGATTATGACAATGTTTACACAGGTGGACAAGTTCAGTTTGACATGGAGAATTACAGATCTGCATATGATCATTTTATGGCATGCATTGAATACAAAAAACGATACGAATGCTGGGATGAGACAACAATAAATCATCTTCAGCATTTGATTGACCAGTGTCTAGCACATTTATAAATAATAAGGAGGATTTATTATGTACAAAATGCAGGAAGAAGAATTTGATGCTATTGTTATTAACGAGAAAAGTCCGAAATGTCCGCCACATGAAGTGGTAAAGCTTTATTATCTTGGAACACATTCTGATTATGGATGTGTTAAGTGCAAGATGAAATCGTTAAGATTGGAAGACTTCGGTATTTGAATCAAGAATAAACAAATAATAAGTATATTTTGTGCTAATTACATCCGGATGGTAGAACTTGTTTAACAACTTCAGCAAGTGCAACGTTTACACCAACACCATTATTAGGTTGGAGCAGTTCACCAAGTGTTAGTTCCGGAAAGAGTGGAAGCAATGCTTATGCAAGGGCGTATGGAACTGCTACACATGGATCTGATTCGCAATACTACTCAGTATACTTGTATTGTGATGTATCTGGAAATCTTACAAGTTCATAAAAACAAATAAAAAGTTGCCCGTGTAGTTTGGCGACCGCGGGGCAACTAACTAAATAGCATAAGAAAACATCGAGTAGGCGTTTACCTGATCGAGTGCTCTCTTATTTGTGAGTATAGTATTTCGGATCAGTGTGAGCAAGGAGCGCAAGATTTATGGAGGTGCAGACCAATGTGGTTAATAAAAAGGATTGAAAGATTAATAGATTAACTACTGATTTCAAGGAGACATTTTGAACTGATTAAAGGACAAATATAAACGTTGTTGATATTATGACATATGACGATTTGTTAATGCGTTTAGAGAATATACTAGTTTCATTAAAGATGAGAAGAGCGGATGGTTAGAATTGCATATTCAGAATATTGATAATAGTATTTATGTTATAGATGAGATCAGTTATCGCCGGAATCCTGTAATATAGTAGCAGCTCGGAGATTAGTCAAGAGTGAAAATTCATTCTTTATTATGTTGAAAATGCCATCATCTTTAGAATTATACTTGCAAAGGAAAATTAGAATGAAAAATGTCCTTGCTATAGTTTTATCTGCTGCGCTGCTGTTGACGACGGCATGTGATGTTTCTAATGAGTCTATAGACAGCATAGGTTTCACTACAGAATTCAGCACTGATAATCCTGCGACTGGTACTGTTGATCAGGACTTCCCAATTTATAAGGTAGTGATCAAAGGTGAATATCTTCGCAGTGAGCCGGAAGTTGGCTATAACGTGATTACGGGTCTTGATTATGGCTCTACTGTTGTTGTTTTGAAAGAACTTAGTTTTTTCAGTCTTGTATATACCCAGGATGGACTGTACGGATATGTTAATTGCAGTTCTATCGAACCTACAGGAGAGACACAAAGACTTTCTATCAATCCTGAATCTGTTGTCGTTTCGAGTCCTGAAGATGTAGAAAATAAGATCAGCGTAGGACCGGATACTGTTATTCCGGATGATGCCGTTATCAATAACAGATATCCGGCTACGCTTGTCCGCACTGTTGACAGGGAGTTCCGGCAGAAAATGCTGACTGCGCTGTTGGGTAAAAACTATAAATCATATGGTTCAACCGAATATGAGAGTACGGATCCTTCTATACCATACAGAACGGTCAGAATTGATGAGAAGAATGGCAGCATATGGTTCTATGATGCCATGGTGACAGGTGAGCGTGACGGCGAATATCAGGCTCCGAAAATGAACATGCTCCCTGAAGAAAGTCTGCCCATCGCTCAAAAGAAAGCTGCGGAGATAGTGGGTGCAGAACGTGTTGCGATACCCAGTCAAAGCTGGATGAAATACCTACGTGCTTCTTGCAGTTCTGCTGCTGAATATGAAACTGCTTTCCGGGAGACTGATTCACACACCTTTGTATTTGAACGTCAGATATATGACGGAGTATTTATTCTTAACGGCGGTGTCAAAGTAACCATCGGCGTGAACGGAATCTCGGAAATGACGATAGACTGCTCAAATTATGAACCTGCCGGTACAGATGTTCAAAAGCCGATTTCTTTAGATGAGGCTCTTAAGATCGCTAATAAGGCCTGCGATTACTCTGCTGTGCTTATATATGCCGATATTGTCTACAGTAATTATGTCACCGGAGACGACAGATACAATCTGTCGTGGTACTTAGTTACTGATAAGGGAGTTTTTGTAGTGGATTGTGTTAAGAAAGAAACACGTAGGTAATAATACATACTAATCCTGTGTTTATCCAGAGTGTTTCATGCTGATTAATTATTGTAGAAAGTACACTTCCTTAATGTTATTCCAATGAGCTTTAAGTTCGGCTTAACTCTAATTGACATCGATATACATGGTGAATATAATATCAATAAGATCAGGTAACTGATTGGGGCTGGTCGTAAGACCCGGGTCCATCGAGAGCGGGGATGTTCCCCGCT